>JAIYBR010000001.1 GCA_027488435.1 Flavobacteriales bacterium | reverse complement strand
CCTCACCAATGTTTGCTTATCGAATAAGCTGTACACCTCTTCGCGAGGCGCAAGTGAATTTTCACTGTCGTCTAATTTCAAGAATTTTTCTATCGGATTATCATGGATGAAGAGCGGAAGAGCAACGGATTCCGAAATCATATCGGCTGCATAATCGCTCATCGAACCGTAATTCTGCAATGAAAAATTACAGACGTCAAAACCAAGCGCATCGTAGAAAGTAGTGCTGTAGATGCTGATTTGAATTTTCGCTTTCGCCAATAACGTGTCGAGGGGTGTTTCAATATCACAAATCTCAACACCCTGCTCTTTCAATTCATAATAGGCGGCCTTATTTTTTTCAAGCGGGTGGAGTTTTACAACAACAGTCCAGTCTGTGTAGACCGACATATGCCCCATGAGTGTCTTCACATATCTCGTGTAATCGTCGTGCATGTTTTTCTGAGCACAAACCAACACGATATTTTCTTTCTCGATTGAAATAGATTCCGACAGATTAGCTCGATACAGATAGTCTCCGGCAACAAAAATTTGATGGGAATGGTACTCACAACCGTTTTCAAGAATTCTTTTCCAGTAAGGACCATAGACCACAATTTTCTCAGGAAAGAATGATTTACCGATAACCGGTGCGAACTGCTCATGGTATACATAGTACAAGTCGTTCGACGCGATAAGTCCATGCTGCAATTCGATGGATTCTATTCCGAGTAATCGAGCCGCAGCAATCAGTCCTTCATTATGGTAGTGGCAAATGAAAAGAAGCTTTTTCGTGGGCTGATTTTTCAGGAGGTTGTAATAAACCCGAAACTCTTCAAAGAAGATGTGCATCGCAGAGCGAATCTGGCGCAGCTCAGAAGAAGAAAACTGTTTGCTGTTTTTTGCGAAACGAAGTGACTCATTGATTTCCTTCAACAGCGACCTCTCCTTGTTATCGATTGAAGGCAGAATGCCGACAAGCCCTTTCAAGAAATAATCCGCCCTGTTTTGGGTGCCTTCCCGCTGATTGATGATGGTAAGCTTTTCCTCTCCAATTAGGGGTGCAATTTTATCGAAATAAATGGAGTGCCACTGGTTGTCGCGACCTGGAACAACTCTGCCCGGATCGAGAATGACGTATTCCTTTAGAACGTGTCCTACTCGTTTGCTAGAATCACGTCGTTTCGATTTAAGCCAATAAACAAACTCCTGAAACCATAACGGAAATCGGAGATAATTAAAGATCACCTTATGACTCTGCTTCGTAAAGTGAAAGTAAAGGCCATGCTGAAATATTTTCAAGAATGAATACGATGTCGTACTGTAGCGAGAAGGGTGCAACAGCTTTTCTTTCAGGTATTCATTAATGACTGAGAACGGGACTAATTCCATAGAGTGGTTTCAGACGATGCAGTTGGCCAAATGTAGTTTGATTTTATACCGAAAGAGCTTAAATCAATCCGGCCTTTTTACAGTTGTCTATGATGTCGGAATAGAGCAAAGCCGATTCTTTTCGCCATTCTGCTATGTCAATCAGATCCCTTCCTCCATCGGCAAAGCTGAGAAAGTGTAACAAGCGATGCGTTTCCTCTCTATTGAAAAGTGGATCAACACTCGAGGGATAGAGGCCTCGCTTCCCCAATTGAGGTTCGCAGAAAGCTATTTGATTCGTATATGTTTGATTCGCCTCCATCAGTGAACAAATGCGCGTGTAGGCCTCTACTGTTTCTGCTAAGGCATCGAACGAAATGAATTCCTTGTTATCGAGCGAGGTGTGGTATTGTCGATAGCGTTGATAGGGCGTTCTCATCAACGAACCAACCGGCAAATTGAACCCCGGCGAACAATATTGCCTTTCATCACTCCCTCCTACCGCAAACTCCAAAACGGAATGATTAGGATAATGATGAGCGAGAATATGCTCTGCAGCTCTATCGGCAAGCGAAGTGCGGTGCTTCGACCTTTTGTAGGTAAGAGCGCCTGCATCACCACAACAGGTAAGCACATAGCCCGCGCGAAGATTCTTCTTGAGCAACTCTCCTCGCTTTGCAAGAAACGCAATTACGCCAATGGTTTCCGGCGCAAATAAGAAACGATAAGTGTAGCGCCGATTAGGCATTGCCTTTAATTGCTCATAAAGGAAAGCTTGAGCCAGAGGCCCACTCAACTCATTATTGGCCATTGAAGGGTGACACAAATACGTGCTGAAAAGAATCTCCTCTTCCGTTTCACCGGGAAGCACGCATTCGGCCCACGTAAGATGACCCTGCTCCAGCGAGCTCTCTATTACTACCTGATACTCACCGTCGCGGGGCAACGTTTTCCACTCGTTGTGCGTAATGCAAAAGCCCCAGTTTTCCTTATAATAACTAGTGATATACGGAATGGCATCGGGCATTTCCGGTATGTGATGCAAGTGGGGTTGAAGCTCTTCCCAACCCAACTTCTTATTGACCGGAATCGAATAGTTGACGATATGTAAGTTGTGCTCTGTAAACCTGGCTATTTGCTTACCATCCGGACAAACGATATAGGCATTGTGAAGGTTCCACTCCTTCGGAATGGTCCAGTCAAAGACAGAAGTGCCTGTAGGAATTTCATGCTTTACGAGTGGAATAATCTCCTGAAGAATGTCGATAGACTGACGAAGACCATTTCCCGTAATGCTCCGGCAAATGGGCCAAAGTCGGTCGAAGTAAACTTCCAGTTTCTGGGCTAGATTTGAATTTCCGTGCATGCCACGAAAGTAACTAAAACAGAACTATCACTGTGCGACAGGTAACTTCACGAAGAAAGAAGCCCCCCGGTTTTCGCGGCTTCTGTAAAACACTTGTCCGTTGTTTTGCTCAACAATCGTTTTCACCATAGCCAGTCCGAGTCCGGTCCCGGTTGACTTGGTTGTGAAGTTGGGTATGAATAAATGCTTTCGATTCTCCTCGGAAATACCCACTCCATTATCGTTGATGCGGATCAAGATGTAATTGATTCCCTGGCGCAACGTAATGTGCACCCGACCGATTCTTTCCGCCGGAATCGCTTGAATAGCATTCGTAATAAGATTATTGAACACGCGAATCAATTGGTCTTTATCGATGATTGCTATACAAGCAGAGTCTGAGTTGGATTGAACAGTAATGAGTGTGTTTTCTTTATCCGTATAAAGAGCAACGACCTTGTCGAGCAACTCGCGCAAATTCGTTTCGGCAAATACCGGTTTCGGCATTTTCGCGAAATGGGAAAATTCATTCGCTATTCGCGTTAATGCATCAATTTGTTCAATCATACTCTCACTGAATGCCTTTAATCGTTCATCGAAGCCGTCCGGATTTTCCTTCCAGGTGCGAACGAGCTGTTGCATTCGCAACTTCATGGGAGTGAGCGGATTTTTGATTTCGTGAGCTACTTGCTGCGCCATTTCGCGCCAGGCACTTTCACGCTCATTTTGCGCTAGTTTCAATGCGCTCGACTCCAATTGCAGAAGCATGCGATTGTACTCTTGAACCAACTCGCCCACTTCATCTCTTCCCTGCCATTCGATTGGCTCATTGTATTGGCCGAGTTTTGTTTTACGAAAACGGCGTGTAATGATATCTAGTGGTCGTGTAATGTTCTTGGAAAGCAAAAACGCCAAAAGCGCGGCAAGAATGAAAAGTATGATATAGCCCGTGCTTATTTCTCTCAAAAACGATTTGAGCTCGCTGATGCGGTCGTATGATTTCTCGTAAACAACATTTGCAATTAACATGGGCTTTCCCTCTGCATCATTGAAGTACCAATACGCAAGCGTGTAATTATCCTTACCAAAACTTCGGTCCACATAAGCTCGTTGGTTACCCGTAGAGAGCTGTTTCAAAATAGAATAATTGACCGCTTCGGGCACATCGAGCGTATCCATTTCGACAAAGTTGGATGAGATGAGATAACGGCCTCGCAAGTCGAACAACGCGATGAACACATCGTGCACATCACTCAGCTCGCATACTTTATCACTGAATACTGTTACTACGGAATCAGCCGGAATGAAGCCTCCCTTCTGAATAACGAAATACTCCATCGATGCGCGAATGGCTTGCTCCTTATCCAGAAAATGCCGTTCGTTATCCTGGTCGTTGTGTTCGTATTGGTCGTATATAGTGAGCGTAAATGTTACTGCAAACGAAACCATCACCATGGCCAGCATAGCCAGATAAATTTTCGTTCGTAGGGAAGCGCGCATGGTTTAACTTGAACAAAGATTAAACCACGACGTTCACAATACGCTTAGGCACTACTATTATTTTCTTAATCTCCTTTCCTTCGAGGTAACGCATCGTTTGTTCATTGGCGCGCACCGCCGCCTCTACTTCTGCACCCGAGAGCTCTACGCCCAATGGCAAGAAGTAACGTGTCTTTCCATTGAATGAAACCGGATAGTCAAAGGAGTCGTCTTTCATTCTCGACTCATCGAATGCAGGCCAGCTTGCTTGCGCTATTGAATGTTCATTTCCCAATTTTTCCCATAGCTCTTCAGCGATATGAGGAGAGAATGGAGAAAGGAGAATGAGGATCGGCTCAAGGATTTCGCGCTTGCTGCATTTCAACTCCTGTAGTTCATTCACGCAAATCATGAATCCGCTCACACATGTATTCCAGGAATAGCGATCAAGATCTTCTGTTATTTTCTTGATGGTCTTGTGCAGTGTCTTCAATTCTTCTTTCGAAGCAGATTCATTGCTTACTTGAAAATTGTTTTCCGCGTCATGAAATAATCGCCAAAGCTTCCGAAGGAAATTATGGACCCCGTTGATGCTCTTGGTGTCCCATGGCTTGCTTTGCTCCACCGGCCCTAGAAACATTTCATACAGGCGCAATGTATCGGCTCCATATTTCTCGCACAACTCATCGGGGTTGTCTACATTAAACCAACGCTTCGACATTTTATCGATGGCCCACGTACACGTGTATTGGCCCTTTTCATTCAGAATGAACTCAGCGTTGGCATATTCGGGCAACCACTTCTTAAATGCTTCGGTGTCGAGTATGTCGTTGTCGACAATATGAATGTCGACGTAGAGTTGCTGCGTTTCGTATTGATCTTTAAGCTCCGAAGTAACAAACGTGTTGGTACCCATGATGCGGTACACGTGATTGCT
>JAIYBR010000127.1 GCA_027488435.1 Flavobacteriales bacterium | reverse complement strand
GATCATCCAGATAATCGCCATTCATATCCATCACCGCTTGAGCGCCAACACTCACCGTCATTGGCGTAAAGCTGAGAAGATTGATAACCGGATCGGTAACAGTTAGACTGAAGGTGAAACCTGCATTTGTCCAGAAATTATCCCAAACAATGGTGTAAGTAACTCCTGCTTCCACGTTCATGGTTGCAATAGAGCTGTAACCCGGACCTGTATCGTCGTCGCCACCCACACATGTTAAGTTACCGCATGTTCCGGTGTAAATGTGCATGCGTGTGTCTACAGGAGTAATACCATTAATGTAGGAACTCACGGTCATCGAATAATCGGCATCCGGAGTGTAGGTGTACCACTCTGCATATTCAGCGCCGCCTTGCTGGCCACTGCAGGTTACAGCAGGAAGTTCGGCTCCATTTACTGCGTCAACAATGTAGTAGCCTGGCTCAATGAGCAACGCGCTCGCGCAGTTGTCTTGCGCTATTAGAGCCAACGAGGGCATAAACAGCGCAGTAAAAATCAGTTTGTAAAATTTATTCATGATGGTTTTGATTGAATTTATGGGCATGGAGTGGTTAGCGAATTTATGTATGCTCCAAGCAAAGTAATTGCTTCTTCGTGAACGACCGATCGTCCGAGCAGGGGCATGCGATATTCGACTTGAGTGGTGTTGAGTCGGAAGTGCTTCATCGAGCGATTGATATTGCCTCTTGCGATGATTTTAGTTAACTGCGGGGAGCCCGTTACACTCTCCTGTGGCGTTATACAAACCCCAAGATTTTCCGGATTAGCCGTTTCGCTCCACGCTAAGCGCAAGGGGCGGTAACTGCAATGGCTCCCTTCTCTGTGGCAATGAGCGCAGTTCATATCGACGTAGGCACGCCAGCGGTTTTCCAAACTTTGAGTTTGATCGGTCCAGTCGGCGACTGTTTCAATTGAGCTTGGATAATTGGGATTCAGATAGCCCACGGCTGCCCACTTTGCGAGTTGATTACTCACTCCTTCTTCATAGGCAATGGACTTGTTCAGGTTTTGTGGCTTGGGTCCAATGGGCGTTGAAACATCAACAATCTTATGGCATGTTTTACACTCCGCTTCGCTTGGCACTCTATAATTGACGGAATGTGTTACACCTTCTGTGTCCATCCACTGAATGTCTTGGTAGGAGCCGTTCAAATCATATGTCGCCTCGGTTTGTTCTTCATTCCAGACGTAATCAGCAAATTTCCATTCGCCATTCTTTTTATAGATCAGACGTGTTTCGATGATTTTACGATTACCCGACGGTTGAACGTTGTCGTAATAAAAGTTCTTAATCATGACGGTTCCTTCCGGAAAGTCCACAACTTCACGATCGCTTACATACTGCGCGCTCACCCCCGCGGGCATCCAAATGAAGCGCTTCTTTTTAGCGTAATCGGAAAAAAGAGGAGTGATTACATCATACGGTAAGACACGGGAATTGGGATGCAAATTGGCCAGCGTGTCAATGAAAAAATTATACTCAGAAAGCGTAGGATAGGGGACTTCGTTTAAATTGAATTGAACGCTGTCCTCAGGATTAGAAGGTGCGGGTGTTTCTGTGTTGTTATCGGATGAATCATCGACATCGTTTTTCTGACATGCGTTCAACACAATGACCAAAATAAAGAGTACAAATAGAATGCGATATCTCCACTTCATATTCCGGGTTCTTTAATTTGCAAGCTTTCAAAAGTACCGCAAAGACTTCAAATTTGTGAGAAAGGTTGTTCAACAGGTTGGAATCGCAACGTGATTTATTCGAAATGGAGAGCTTTACTAAGGAAATAAAGAGGTTTAATCGTTTGCTGACCATCAACAATCCCTTACCTGACGGGATGGAGGTGCTCAATCCATTTCGGAACAATGAGAGGGTATTGCGATGGTCAGATGCGTTTTATGATCGGTTTTACTCCGACCAAAATCCGCGACGACTTATTCTTGGAATAAACCCGGGCAGATTGGGAGCTGGCCAAACCGGTATTCCTTTTACAGATACTAAGCGTTTGTTTGAGTATTTCGATTTAGGTACAGCCGATGATCAAACCCATGAAACCAGCAGTGCATTTTTCTACCGCATGATGGATGCGCTCGGAGGAGTTGAGCTTTTTTACAAGTCTTTTTTGGTTTCGTCTATTTGCCCGTTGGGCTTTGTGATGAATAACAATGGCAAGCAGGTTAATTTAAATTATTACGATAGCCCGACTTTGCAAGGTGCCGTTACTCCATTCATTATTGAAAGCATGGAGATACAATTGTCGTGGCCGATAGATCGCAGTGCTGTATTTTGCCTGGGTACAGGGAAGAATGCGAAGTTTTTAAACGAGCTGAATTCAAAGCATCATTGGTTCAAACGAATTATTCCATTGGAGCACCCTCGTTACATCATGCAATACAAATCGCGTCAGGTCGAATCCTATATCGCTAATTACGCGCAAGCACTCAGCGCTTCCTAACTTTTTTCCAGTACACTTGTTATGCAGGTGTAATTTTGCAACCATGGAAAATGTCGACGCAATGCGCAAACTGGACACTATTGGTGAGGCTCTCGAGGATATTCGAGTGGGTAAGTTGGTCATTGTTGTTGACGATGAGGATCGCGAAAATGAAGGCGATTTTATAGTTGCTGCCGAAAAGGTCACGCCCGAAACAATCAACTTCATGGCGAAACATGGTCGCGGGTTGATATGTGTGGCTGTTACCGACGACATATGCCAAGCCCTGAATCTGGATATGATGGTGACGAATAACACGGATCCGCACAAAACGGCATTCACTGTTTCCATTGACTTATTGGGGCATGGGTGTACCACCGGCATCAGCGCTCAAGATCGCTCAAAGACGATTCAAGCGCTTGTGAACCCAGGGTTTAAGCCGAGCGATTTTGCCCGTCCCGGTCACATTTTCCCGCTGAAAGCAAAAAGTGGAGGAGTGTTGCGCAGAACCGGACATACTGAGGCAGCTGTCGATTTAGCACGATTGGCCGGATTGGCTCCAGCAGGTGCCATTGTCGAAATCATGAACGATGATGGAACCATGGCGCGCCTTCCGCAACTCTTCAAGATTGCAGACCAGTTCGGACTTAAGGTTATTTCCATTCGCGATTTAATTGCATATCGACTAAAGGAAGAAACTCTTGTAGAAGTTGTTATTACTAAGCAAGTGCATACCGGATTCGGTGATTTTACGCTCACTGGTTTTCGACATAAGATAGACCAGAAAGAATATATCGCGCTTGTAAAAGGAGACTGGAAGGAAGATGAGGCAATTCCTGTTCGCGTTCATTCTTCCAGCCTGCTCAACGATATTTTCAATTTGAAAAGTGAGACTCAAGCGTCGTCATTGGAAAATGCATTGCGCATCATTGAACGAGAAGGGAAAGGCGCTCTTGTGTATATCAATCGCATGGACCCAGCAAAAGGTCTCTTGCATGAAATGCTTGGACTGCTCGATGAGAGTGATTCCGGAAGTCAAGGAATGGATAATCGGGATTACGGAATCGGCGCGCAAATCCTCCGCTTATTGGGGATTCGTAAAATGCGCATAATCACAAATCACAAGGAACAAAGGAGAGCAGGTCTTGAAGGATATGGCCTTGAAATTACAGATACGATTCCACTCCATCCCTAGTGGTCGCTATCATTCTTTGATGAAGGAAATAGTGTAGTTCTCCTGCTCGCTAAGAATGATTGTGTGATATAGTCCTTCCGGTAAATCTTTCACGGAAATTATTTCGTTAATCATGCCGTTAGCCGCTCTTGTTTGATGGGCACTTAGTATTCTACCGGAGTTATCGACGAGCTGAATAGAAATGGATCCATCTGTTTTGAATGCTCCGCGGAGGTGCGTAAATGTGCTGCATGGATTCGGAAACAACGAGAGTGAATTCCTATTGTCCAGTTGTTCCATCCCTACGAAAGGTGATAATTCGTTCATGCTGCCGTC
>JAIYBR010000252.1 GCA_027488435.1 Flavobacteriales bacterium | reverse complement strand
TGATCAAATTGCTATTGCGCATGGTTTGCGCAAGATTGAAGAAGTAAACTGCGGGATCAATAGCTCCCGGTGTATTGCGATCATGCAACAAACCGCAAACGCCTATGACCATTGGCACTTCCAATTCGTCATTGGCACGGATCACTGCATAAAATCGTTCGTCGGCTGCGTGATATTTCCCAAATCGATTGTGGAATTTCACGAAGCGTTTTTTCCCATCACCAAACTCCTTTCGAAATGCTGATTGAGCTGACTCAGGGCTATCATACAAGGCCGGATTAAACGTGCACGCATGAATAATCTTCTCGTCGTTGGCTATCAATTCAGCCTGTTCCTGATTGCCTATTGTTCCTGGCAATGGAACTGCAACTGCCGCATAAATGCCGGCTTCCTCGATGCAATTTCTCAATCGTTGCAGCGAAGCATCATGCGGCGTGGTGAACCACATGCCATCGGCAGTAATGTGAACGTTAGCATCAATAATCATTGCATATAAAATTTGAGCGCAGCGAAAGCAGCTTCAGCTCGGCTTATGGCTTCAGCGCGATTGTTTCCTTCAGAGACTATATATCCGGGTCTATTCGCGCCGTGATCCATAGTTCGAACCACGGTGCCTTCGGCCATCGTAAATCCTATATCGACTATTCCTTCCATGCGTGAAGCATCGTCTAAGTTTCCAATACTTTGAAATACTCCCTCAGGTGCATTGAAGAATTTATAACACGCTCCGCGACTGTGCTTCGCAGAGGGATCGATTTCTTCACCCAACAAAATTTGAGTGAGTGCTTGTGGCATACTCACTCCCGAAACCGATTCTACAATGGCTCCGAAAATGTGTCCACCGCCGGGCCTTCCGGCCATTTCAATCATCTTAACTCCTTCGGGCGTTACCATACACTCGGCGTGCAGCGCTCCTGATTCGAATCGCATGGCTTGGCCAGCCTTGGCGACCAGCTCATCGATTTCATGTAGAATCGCAGGTGGAAGGGCTGCTTCATAGTTGATCTGTATCGTGACTCTGTAATTGTCGTGCTGTTGTAACTCCTTATCGGCCTTGGCCAAAATGTAGGCCTTACCATCTTTGAAAAGACCTTCAATGCTTACCTCGGTTCCGCTCATGAACTCTTCCACGATGTAGCGTGCTCCTCGAGCATTCTCCATCGCGAATTGTGTTGCAAAGGCGATGTCATTTTCGTTGTTCACTTTGCTAACGCCTCTACTTCCCCACATCATGCAAGGTTTCACAATGCATGGAAAACCTATGGCATGAATGGCCTTAGTAATTTCTTCCGCATTGGTGCACACATGAAACAGAGGCTGTGCAACACCAAACTCCTTCCAACGCTCGCGCATGTGACCCTTGTCTGTGAAATACTTCACCTCTTCGGGCTCGTAGCATTTTAATCCGCGCTTTCGGTTGGCATATACCGCAGGCAATACACCGGCATCATTCAGCGCAAGCACCACATCGGCACCAATCTCATCGGCATACTTTCCTACTCCTTCCACATCGCTTATGTTAACTGCAGCATGGCCGTCGGCGTAGGCAAAGGCAGGTGCATTGGGATTCATATCCGCGCAATAGACCTCATAGCCCAGCTCTTTAATTTTCTGAATGGAGCGAGACATGAGCACGCCGCCACCCAATTGCAAAACGCGTTTACTCACTTTCGAATGAATCGTAATTAGTAACTATTGAGTGCATCGATGACCGCTTGCACTTGATTGTCGGTAAGCTCAGCATACATCGGCAACGACACGCAGTGCGCCGCGAGGTATTCTGCATTCGGACAATCGCCTTGCTTGTATCCCAAATGAGCATAAGCCTTCTGTAAATGACAGGGCACCGGATAATGCAACGCAGGCATAATGTTGCGCTCGTTGAGAAACTTCATCAAATCATCGCGATCCGGAGTAGTGATTACAAACAGGTGATAAATGCTATCGGCCCACTCGGGTTGATGTTGTAAGGTGATTTTAGCATTCTTGATTTGCGATTGATAGCGCTTTGCAATTTCTCGTCGACGGTTATTCCACCCCTCGAGGTATTTCAGTTTGATGGTGAGAGAAGCGCCTTCCAATCCGCCCATGCGGTAGTTGTATCCAACCTCGTCATGGTAGTAGCGAACTTCACAGCCGTGATTGCGCAACGAATGTAAATGCTTCTTGTAGGCTTCATTGTTTGTCGTGATGCCACCCGCCTCACCGCAAGCCCCTAGGTTTTTTCCCGGATAAAAACTGTAACACGCCATTTCGCCAAACATACCGACGGTGGTGCCCATGTAGCGCGCTCCTTGTGCCTGGGCAGTATCTTCTATCAAGAACAAATTGTGCTTCTTGCAGATTGCCTGCACACCTTCAATATCGAACGGCTGACCATAGAGGTGCACTCCGATAATTGCCTTGGTGCGAGAGGTAATTTTCTCTTCTATTTTGGCGATGTCTATCTGCCATGTGTCTGCGGTACAATCGACAAATACCGGTGTAGCGCCGGCATGCGATGGGCCCCATGCGGTAGCAATGAATGTGTCGGCGGGGATAATTACCTCATCGCCCACACCAATGCCCAACGCCAGCATAGCTAGGTGGAGTGCGGTGGTACCGTTGTTCACGCCGATGGCATACTTCGATCCGATATACGATGCGAACGCATTTTCAAACTCCTCTACGAAAGGACCACCTGAAAAAGCAGTCTTTTCATACACGCGTTCAAACGCCGCAAACACTTCTTCCTTGATTTGGTCATGCTGACCCTTTAGGTCCAGACATGGAATCTTCTGTAACACCTGTGTAGTATTGGACATAATCGTAGTTGATTGAGCCGGCAAGATAGGGAAAAAGGGCGAAGGGCGAGGGGCGAAGGGAGATGGCTTTTATAAGCGCTCAATGGCCCGTAAAACACGTGCCGGATTGCCCGCTACGATTGTATTATCGGGCACATCTTTCAGCACAACAGAGCCCGCTCCTACGATGGAGTTCTCGCCTACCGTAACGCCACAGAGTACAGTCACACTGCTGCCCAGGGAAGCACCTTTTTTGATGCGCGTTTCCTCGACATGCCAATCGGCATCTGTTTGCAAGCTGCCGTCGGCATTGGTTGCTCTCGGAAAGCGATCGTTGATGAACGTTACATTGTGACCAATGAACACGTTGTCTTCGATATGAACTCCTTCGCAAATGAAGGTGTGACTAGAGATTTTACAATTCTTTCCGATTGTCGATCCTTTTTGAATCTCCACAAACGCACCCACCTTGCTACCATCATCGATGCTGCAACCGTAGGCGTTTACGAAATTGAAAATCTTTACATCCTTCCCAACTTTCACGTTGTTGAGGGATTGTTTGTCGGTGTTGATAGTGAGGGTTTCCATAGAGGGGCGAGGGGCGAGGGGCGAGGGGCGAAGGGCGAGGGGCGAGCGATTTCTTCGCACATCGCACATCGCACCTACAAACTGACTTCGCGACCTTGTTCTTTAATTGATATTTGAGCGGCTTCCAGAATACGAATCGTGTTGAGGCCGGAATCGTAGCTTGCTATTGGCTTTGACCCGGTCATAATAGACTGTATGAAATCCTTGGCCATTCCGCCAAGGGCTTCTTTGATTTCTAGCTTGGGAATGAACACATCCCCTACCCGATAATCGACAAGAATTCGTTGCTTCTCTTCATCGGTGCTTACGGTATGAGCGGTATCATAAATGCGAATTTTTTCGGTTGGCTCCATGTCGTTGAAGACCACCATTTTCTTGTCGCCACCCAACAGCATCATGCGAATCTTTACAGGCGACGACCAGGAGCAATGAAAATGGGCGATGAAGTCGTGCGCATATTTTACAGTGAGGTAAGCAATGTTCTCAATGCCATTGTGAATGTGGCTTACACCCGTGGCCTGCACACTGACGGGCTTTGCCGGAATGAGGTAGTCGAGTATTGAAATATCATGTGGAGCGAGATCCCAAAGCACATTCACATCCTGCTGAATGAGGCCCAAATTGATGCGTGTCGAGTCGAAGTACTTCACATCGCCCAATTCACCTGATTCGATCAGACTCTTCATCTTCTGCACTGCGGAGGTGTAGAGAAAGGTGTGGTCTACCATGAGCACTTTGCCGTGTTGGTTGGCAAGGGATATTAGCTCTTCTGCATGCGCAACCGTATCGGTCATCGGTTTCTCCAACAACACATGTTTGCCGGCTTGCAATGCCTTTTTAGCCAAATCATAATGGGTAAAAACAGGCGTAGCAATAATGACGGCATCTATCTCTTCGTTAGACCAAATAGAATCGATATCGGAAGTCACGTTGATGTTCGGGTAAACGCGAGAAACCAAAGCCAGACGCTCGGGTCTCAAATCAACAACAGTATGAACCGATGTATTGGGAGTAGCGGCGAAATTGCGAACCAGATTGGGCCCCCAATATCCATAACCGATAATAGCGCAGTTGATCATAGCGAGTTTGTGTTTGGCAAATATGACACAATCGACACATGCTTCGCACAACGAATCAAACTTTTGACTTACAGATAAAGTTCACACAGAAAATGATACTCATCGCAGTACATAACCACATTGAATTGGAGCCCTATTTCTTCGGCAATCGCTTCCAACAAAAATTCATCGGGAAAGATCCAGGGAAAACGTTCCAACTTGCCAAGCGCATGAATCTCGAATTGAACCTCGTGGTGAGACTTCTCGGACAAATCGATTTCAGACTGAATTTCCTTGAAGTAATGAATGTCTGTAGAATCTCCGATTATTTTCCCTCCCGGTGCAAGCATGCCCTTCAGATGCAATAACAATTCTGTGAGGCCTGCCTCCGTTCCGGCAATTCCAAAACCGTTCATCAGCAATAGGATCGTATCGAACATTCCTGCATTCACACCCATGACGTCTGTTTCCAGCATTTTCTTTACACCTCGTGATCGCATTACCTCACAGCTACCGGCCGATTTTTCCACGGCTACCACTTCGAATCCCCTCTCTTGTAAAAGCAAGGCATGACACCCGGCGCCGGCTCCAACGTCTAAAACACGACCTCGACAGAGGGATAGCGCAAATGCTTCGGCCTCATTTAACTCTTGCTCGCCTCGAAAAAAATGAGCAGATGACATAGGCTCGTCCTCTTCTCCATCGATTATCAAACCCACCTCATTTACATGGCCTTCGAAATAATGTTTCCCGATAACCTCGCCCAATAAATCGGTTTGAAATTCCGGTGTTCTGTCGATTGAATACATAGCGCAAATGAACTACATTCGGCCTAAGTTTTATTTGAACCACGGAAATGCAGCGCAAGCAACCTTTCCGCATTCAAGACCGACTTACCTCAGAAGACCAAATCATTATGAAAAGACTACTACTTGCCGCTGGATTTCTATTCGGATTCTTTTCGCTGAGCGCTCAACTGGTTACCACCGGTGATCTAACTGTCGAGCAATACGTGCAAAACGTTCTGCTTGGACAAAACGTAACTGTTTCGAATATCACCTACAACGGCGGTCCTGCCAATGTAGTGAGTCCGGGGGTTGGTGGCTTTGATTGTCCCAATTGCAACCTTGGTATTTTATCGGGTTTTGCCATGACGACAGGTGATGTTGCCGGTTTGGTTGGCCCTAATGATAACGGTGGATTCACAGGAACAGGAACAGGCGGAGTAATGGGCCAAGACCCTGATTTGCTTGCGCTGATTCAAGAAGTTATCCCAGGAGCCGATCCCACATTTGTAGACGTGAATGACTGGATCATCATCGAGTTTGACTTCGTTCCGCTCGGCGACACCCTGCAGTTCCAATATGTGTGGGCTTCGGAGGAATACGATGAATGGGTGAACAGTAATTACAACGACATTTTCGGGTTTTTCATCAGTGGTCCCGGCATCAATGGTCCTTATGCGAATAATGCCGACAACATCGCCCGCGTGCCCATTACAAATGCTCCGGTCGCTATCGGAACAATTAACAATGGAAACGGCAACACCGGACCCTGCACCAGTTGCGAGTATTACAATCAAGATGGCCAATTTGGAGGAATGCCTTTCGATGCTCCTGAGCATACTGACCCTTACTACATGCAAATGGATGGCTACACCGATGTGCTTACTGCAACAGCCATCGTTCAATGCGGGCAAACCTTCCATATCAAGCTGGCTATATGCGACACCAGTGACCCGTCTATGGCATCTGCTGTGTTTTTACAGCGCGATTCATTTTCCAGCAATCTTGTCGTTCAAACTACTCTTAACCTCACGGCAGGCGGCCCAAATGGCGACACGATGTATGAGACGTGCAGTGATGGCTACATTGTGTTTCAACGTCCGGCGAATGGCGACCCAAGCCAGCAACTCATAGCGGAGTTAGATTTCACAGGTTCTGCCACGAATGGCGTTGACTACACAGCCATGCCTACATCCATCACGTTTGCTCCAAACCAAATGGAAGTTTCGTTGTACATCGATGCATTCGATAACGACGGAGCTGAAGGCCAAGAAACAGTCATTATGAACATCACCAACATTGCGGAATGTTCAGATGCAACCATTTCTTCGACGTTTGAATTCTTCATCAACGACCTGCCCGAACCATTGCAGGTGCAAGGAGTCGACTATACTATTTGCCAAGGTGCCGTTCAAACATTAGAGCCTATCATCACGGGTGGTTATGCCAACTACGGATATACCTGGAGCACTGGGGAAACAACGGAAACAATAGATGTCAATCCCCTGCAACAAACAACCTATTTCCTTACCGTTTCCGATACGTGCGGACTTGCCGGTGACAACAGTCAGTTTGTTGTAGATGTTCTTGTTGCTCAGCCACTCATCGTTGACATTGTGGATCAAGACAACGCCTTTCCGCTCAGCTGTGGAGATTTCGCCACCATCTATTCCAATGTAAGTGGAGGCATTGCTCCCTATCAATATTCATGGACCGATGAAAACGGCACCTTTCTCAGTGGCGGAAGCACGTCATTCATCAGCACGGGTAACGCGGGTATACTGAGCTTGACGGTTACGGACGAATGTAACTTCGAAGGTGTTGACCAATTCAATGTTATTGTCAATGTCCCCGAGCTAACAGCGACTATGCCGGCCATTCACACGGTTACATGCGGTTCCAATTGCAACCTCACCGTTGTGCCAAGCGGTGGCGATACGCAAGGATTTGGCTACAACTACGAATGGCAATTTAATGGTGTGAATGATTGGAATTACTGGGGACTTGCTAACTACTCAGCGCCTGCAGTTATAGAAGGAACAATTACCGCTATCGTATATGACCAATGCGGGCAATCCGTTGAAGTAGAAAGTCAACTGGTCATCGAAAGTCCCCCTATTGATTTAACACTCCCCCAGAACCTTCAGGGTAACTGCCAAACCATTATCTCTATAATACCGGTTATAGGCGGTGGAAGTGGTCCAATCGCCAACTGGGATTACGACTGGACAGCCAATGGTGCGCCCATAGTTGCATCGAATACATTAAATTCAGCTTTTGGCTCTGACCAAGAAATTGGACTTTTCGTTACAGATGCGTGCGGTGCTTCGGCTTCGGCTTCAACTACAATCGATATCACCAATCCACTCATTGATTTAACCCTCGGTGAAGACATTGATGCGTCCTGTATCGATAACACGCTTCTCACTCCTACTCTTCTGGGCGGAAGCGGCGGGTTTCAATACCAATGGCTTGTCGATGACGAAGTAGAGGGAACACAGAACACCTTATCCATCCAAACATTCACGACACAAGATGTCGTGCTCTTGGTGAGCGATATCTGTTCAACGACAACCTCAGACACGATAACCATCAACATACCAAGTGCACCACTCGTGGTAACAGCTTCGCCTGACACTGCTGTTTGCGAAAACATCTCGCTCAACCTCTGGGCTTCGGCCACCGGAGGCGAAGGTCCGTATTTGTTTGAATGGAACAATGAATTCAGCGGTGATATGCTAACGGCATTTCCGGAGATGAGCACGGTATACACCGTTGTAGCCCGCGACATTTGCGGCCGCGTAGCTCAGCATCCTGTGAATGTTCAGGTGAAGCCAATCGTTGCCAATTTCAACGTTGTCAATATGGGCAATCAGGAATATGAGTTTACAGCAATGCCGCTGCCCGAGTGTCTGGATTGCATGTACGAATGGGACTTCGGAGATGGCGAAAATGCAGCGGACTCCGTTGTTGTGCATCAATTCGATGGATTGAATGATTATGTGACATTCTTAACCACCACCAACGAAATCGGCTGCATAAACACACAACAGTTTCAGGTTCTGGGAACAGCGTATTTCTATGTTCCGAATTCTTTCACGCCGAACGGTGATGGGTTGAACGATGTATTCCGCGTCGTTGGACGTGGTTTCTCCGAATACGAGTTGACGATATTCAACCGATGGGGAGCTATCGTATTTCACTCTACCGATCCGGAGGAAGTATGGGTTGGCGAAGGCGGCAAAGAAGACTACTTCGCACCAAACGAGGCCTACGGATTTACGCTTCGCGTAAAGGGTTACGACACAGAAACGATAGAGCGACAAGGAAGCATTAAGATATTGCGTTAAACAGCACGCAAATCTATTTCTTCAGAAACTCGTAGCCACCTTTGGTGGCACCCCAAACCTGTGCTCCGGAATCATTCCATCCTTGATCCCAGCTGTTCATTCCATTGGCTGTAATGACAACCTTCGATGTAGTATGAGTTGCCCCGGAGCGGGTGCTTGGGCAAGTGAGGTCGGCAGTAGCTCCTTCAAACTGATTCAACTTGCTATTGAATGACAACCGGACCTCACATCCTTCCAGCACCTTCAAGGAATCGGGAGTAATCATCGTGAAGATATCATCGCTCCCATTCTTGCCCGTGAATCGCTGCGGAACATTCATCGTATAGATGTAACTGGTGAAACGGTCTTCTGATTCCTTCACGACTTTGTAAATACGCTGACGATACGGCTTATCGAGAGCAGTGCTCATTGCTTGCTCTACATAGAGATAAAACTCTGTATCGCTGGCGCTCCAAATCGGTTCCATGCGCAAACGAATATCGAAGTAGGCGCTATCATGCCGGCTTTGCAATTCGCTCGAAAAGCTGCCCGACATATACTTCTTTAGCAATTCAAAAGGCTTGTCTGGGTGCAACTGAAAGGAAGTAGCTCCAATGCAAAGGGTAACTCCCAAAACAAATAGCAAGAATCTATTCATGGTAATTATGACTCATTTCTCTTGAGCATGATGCGCTGCGCCGGATTAACTACGAGCGGCACCTTTTCAAGTACAGTATCACTTTCTTCCAATCCCCACGCATCAATATCGGACAAGCTCACGTGCTTGAGGGCGATGTAAGCGTTGGTGATAAAACTATCGCGCACACTCAAATCATTGTCGGCAGAAAGGAACTTCTCCAGCACCACAAACTTGAAATCGTGCTCATCGTTGTACTTCGCATATGGTTCGGGCTTCGCCTTCAAATCGATTTCTCCGCGCTCAACCATTTCATCGACAATAAAACGGAAGAAGTTGTGCAAGCGTGGCTGCACTCTGAAGCCGAGCTTGATATTGATTTTAACCACGAGATCATTCTCCAACTCGTCGACCGTGTATTCGCGCGTGTAGGGTTCATTCGAACGATCGACGTGCACAAACCAATAAATATCAGCGCGCTTGGGCGTCTTGGCTAGAATGCTCTCCATGATTTTCTTTTCGACCTGGTGATGGAAATTGGCTTTTGTCAAAAACACCAGGTGAGTTGCATACTTAGGCACCGCCTTGTCGTTCGATAATTCGCGCAATGTGCCCACGTAGTTATCAAGGTCTTCAAATTGCAAAAAGTAGTTGCTCATTTTTCTGTACATGAATGTGACCCACATGACGTGGAGCAGCACGATGTATACAATAAGCATCATCCAGGCTTCTTTCAGTTTAATGATATTGGCAACGAAAAAAGAAGTCTCCACTATGGTAAACACGGCGAATAGTATTCCCACCAACCAACCCGGCCAATGCAGCTTGTATTCCAAGAAGTAGATGAGCAGCAAAGTGGTCATCATCATGGTAACTGTGATGAAGAAACCGTAAGCAGCTCCCATCGCTGACGAGGTTTGGAAATAAAGAACTACCCCAATACAACCCGCATACAGCAGCCAGTTTACACTTGGAATATAAAGTTGTCCCTTTTGTTCGGTAGGAAACTTCATGCTCACCTTGGGCCAGAAATTCAAGTTCACCGCCTCACTCACCAATGTAAATGAACCGGAAATCAAGGCTTGTGAGGCAATGATAGCTGCCATCGTTGCAATGAAAACACCGGGAACCACAAACCACTCCGGCATGATAGAATAGAAAGGATTCTTTCCCTCCAGTGAAGGCTGTGATATTATCCAAGCGGCCTGCCCCAGGTAATTCAACACCAACGTGATTTTCACGAAAACCCATGACACACGAATGTTATCACGGCCGCAGTGGCCCAAATCAGAGTAAAGAGCCTCTGCACCGGTAGTGCAAAGGAATACGGCACC
>JAIYBR010000135.1 GCA_027488435.1 Flavobacteriales bacterium | reverse complement strand
TTTTCTTCTAAAATAGAATTCAACGTAGCTAAAGATGCTGCGCAACAGACTGGATTTCCTCCAAATGTGGTTATGTGGCCTAGAATGGGGTTGTTCATTAATGCTCAATTCTTCACCGTTTCCGGAGCAGCTGAGCCATACGTTGCTAAACAACGACAATATGATCAGGGGTACCGTGAAACAACGTTCAGCTACCACACCGATCGATTCTTCTATACGGGACTTTCCATCGGTTGCAATTACCGCATTTCAAGAGCGCATTCAATGGGAGTCTTGTACGATTTTAATTATCTCCTGACTACCGATAATCGCATCACGACCGGTAACTCTTCGAGCTTTGAAGGAGCTACCTCTTTCGAAGAAAAGGCGAAAGGTTATGTGACCGGATTCAGACCATTTCAGCATAGTCTGGGGTTTGTTTACGAATTTGCAATGGGTAAAAACAAATCGATTGGGACCTCCTATCGAATTGGCCTTAGCGATGTCACTCGCAATGAATATTTCGGCAACGAATTTCACCGAAATTCGCTTTTGGCTGTGCACCTTAAAATAAAACTGAAATAATGCGTAATACACTTCTTGCAATTGCAATAATCCTAGTTTTAGGGAGCTGCAAGCACAGCGACTATGTTGAGCAAACAATAGAATCGCCTGTGTTTTCAATCAGTGGTTTTCGCAACGGAGAGGCATTTTCTATTGCTGCGGGAGAAAACGGTTTGGTGCAAAAGTCGGTATTGGCAAAGAACAACTTCGGTATCGTTCAATGGACAAGTTCATTTGAAAACGTCGGTTGCTCCGGTTGTGAACCCGTTTTTAAATTGACAGCAAACGATCGCCAGGGCACCACACTCAATGATTGTTTGAGCATGGACTTATTCAATCGCGATAACTTGGATTTTTCTACTTCGTCAAGCTCATCTGAATTTGACGAGTGCAATTTAGATTTTGCTGCTGCTTCTCCCATCGAAGAAATATCCTTTTCTATTGAAGGAGCTGTTCAAAGCGATGTGAACCACTTTAACTTCCCACAAACCGGAATTCATACTGTCAGCGCATCCATTGAAATGGGTGATGAAGATTTCGCAAATGAAGTGGAAATAAGTCAAACCATTTACGCAGGCAATTACTACAGCTTGTCCTGTCCCTTTGAATATGAATTATTGAGCGATTCGAAAGGAGATTCACAGCAGCTACGTTTGCGTTTTCCGAATCATTCTGATAAGCAGGCCACGCATTGGGAAATTAACGGGACAACCTTCACGGATAGCAGCATGACTATAAATGTCCCATACAATCAGTCCTACGAAATTGAAATTTTCTATACTCACAACGTAACTGGATTGGAAGGAAGCTATTCCATCCAATTTGACAATGGATTTCCCACTGGGCTTCCATGCGACGAAAGCGCAACTCTTTTAACGGCGCCACACGTGCAGGTCATTTGGTTCATTAGCAGCCCCAACTTTGAAAAGATTACGATGACTTACGAATACAACGGCAAAACGTTTACCTCTGAAACGCCGCTTAACGCCGGTGCAAGCTCCTATTTCACCATCACGGCTCATGAGGACTATGGAAACACGATAGATGGGAAGGAAACCATGAAACTCGGCAGCCGCTTTTCGGTGAAGATGGTTGAGGTGGGCAATAAAAACAACGTTCTGGAGCTAACCGATTGCGTTGCAAACTTTGGGTTTGTTTCGGTGCGATAAGGCAAGATAATGCCTGTTCAAAAATTGACCTATGTCAATTCAGATAGAGTTTTATAAACCCTAACTTTACATCCTTATCTCCGTTGCTTGAATACGATTAAAACATCTTGGTTTTTCTTTGTTGCGCTTACACTGCTATGCGGCGCATGCAAGCATGATCCGGAACCAATAATTAAGATTCCACCTTCTATTGATAGCGAATGTTCAAGCGACACCGTGTATTTTACTAATACAGTTTTGCCGCTTATTACGATGCGCTGCGCCATGTCGGGCTGCCACGACACACCAACAGATGAAAATGATGAAATTGTTCTGACAACCTATGAGCAAATAAGGCTCTATGTTCAGCCGGGTAGTCTTGACGAATCAAGGCTCTGGGATGCGGCAATTGCTGAAACCGATGAAGACGACATCATGCCTCCACCCTACGCCACTCCGCTAACTGATGCTGAAAAAGCTTCGATTAGTAAGTGGATTGAGCAAGGTGCGCTGAACAATAGCTGCAACGCCTGCGATACAACTTTTGCATTCGCTGCCGATATTTTACCGATTATACAAAGTAACTGTACCGGTTGTCACAGCGGAAACACTCCGGAAGCAGGACTAGTCCTTGAAAGCTACAGCGATATTCAGGCAGCTGTTATTTCGAATGATCTTATGGGACGCGTTAATGACCCCCTGAATCCTATGCCTCCAAACAACCCGTTGAACGATTGTTTGAAGAACCAGATACAATCGTGGGTTGACGCGGATATGCCTAATAACTGACAGAAATGAAAGCCATTACCACTACTTTCATCATTCTCTTCGCGCTTGGATTCAACTCCTGTTATTACGACAATGAAGCGGAGCTGTACGGTTCTGGTGCTGCTTGTTCCGATACGGTTTCAAGCTACAATGGTCGATTAAAAGGGATAATTGATAACCTTTGCAATGACTGCCATTCGCCGGGTGGGGACTCCCCAACATTGACGGATTTTTCTTCAGTTTCATCAAACAGAGATGCCATAATTTGTAGAGTTGTGGACTCCCCGACTTGTGGTAACGTAATGCCTAAGAATCGTGTAATCGACCCCTGCGACAAGCAAGCATTTGAATTGTGGCAACAAAACGGATTTAGAGAATAACTATGAAAAAGATTCTATTACTACTTTTTATCGCGGCAATTGTTGCCGTTGGCATCGCTTTTTACTTATGGAACAAACCCCATCGCACCGCCGATGATGAGAAGCCATTCGCCACGGTTACAGCCAGTCAGCTATTCACTGAATTTTCAACCGATGAAGCGGCGAGCTGGGCGAAATACAAAGACAAGGTGATTCAGATTTCAGGTGAAGTGGAAACGATCAGCACCGATGCATCGGGCAACTCACAAGTTGTGATGAAAACAGATACCGATATGAGCACGGTGAGTGTCACGCTTATGGCCGGCGCTCAAGCTCCGCAGCAAGCGGCTGGCACCATGATTGAAGTAAAAGGAATATGCAACGGCTTTTTGAACGACATCTTCGGAGAGGTTCAATTGAACCAAGGCGTTGTTGTAAATCAAAACAAATAATGAGCATGAAACAGATTTTCTTCTTCGGCATCCTGGTGGCCACCGCATTCAACATCCAGGCACAAAAGTTTTTTACCAAAGACGGTACAATCCGTTTTTTCTCCAATGCTAAACTTGAAAAAATAGAAGCAACCAATAACAAGGCGTCCATCGTTTATGATGCTGCCACTGGTGCCATCGAAATTGCCTCATTGGTAAAGGGTTTCATTTTCGAAAATGCTTTCATGGGTGAACATTTCAATGAAACGTATATCGAAAGTGACAAATTCCCCAAGGCTAACTTCAAGGGAAAACTCGAAAATCCTGGTGCAGTGAACGTAGCCAAGCCAGGCACATACAAGGCGAAAGTCTCAGGAGAATTGACCATGCATGGCGTGACCAAACCTGCAAGTACAGAAGCCACCTTTGTGGTCGCCGGTGGAAAGATTGACACCGATGCCAAATTCAGCATCAAGGCGAGTGATTTCGATGTAAAGATTCCCGGTGATAAGGCCGACAATATCTCTAATGTGATTGAGATTACCTGCAAGTCATCACTCACCGAATTGAAAAAATAATGCGATTGAATAGCATCAACATTCTAAAAACAGGGCTGCTCGTTTCAGCTCTGTTTTTATTTCAAGCCTTGCGTGCACAGGAAGACACCACCGATCTTCTCTCGTTGTTGGGCGAAGATGAACCCACTCGCGATTTCACTTTCGCTACGTTCAAGTCGACGCGTGTCATCAATATGCATTCTGTCGAAAACGCTGCCGCAGGACATCTCGACTTTCGCATTTCTCACCGATTTGGCCGATTAAATTCGGGAGCTTCAGAATTATGGGGACTCGACCAAGCCTACATGCGACTAGGGTTTGAATATGGCATTACCGATCGTTTGATGGCCGGTTTTGGCCGCTCGAATGTGAACAAGGAAATCGACGGGTTCATCAAATACAAACTCGTTCGCCAATCGAGCGGCGCGAAGAATGTGCCTGTTACCATTTCCTGGTTTTCATCGGCAGTAGTGCGCACAACCCCATTCGCCGACCCAAATCGAAAGAACTATTTCAGCTCTCGACTTTACTATTGTCATCAACTCCTCATTGCCCGTAAATTCAATAACGCTTTATCACTACAGCTCACACCAACTATGGTGCACCGCAATCTTGTAGCAGATTCTACAGAGAAAAATGACGTTTATGCAATCGGCATTGGAGGTCGTTGCAAGCTCACAAAGCGCTCCTCATTCAATGTTGAATGGGTTGCTGTACCGGAAGGACAATTGAACCCTATCTACCGAAACTCACTATCACTCGGCTTCGACATCGAAACAGGCGGACACGTATTCCAGCTTCATTTTACCAATAGCTCGCCCATGAACGAGAAAGGTTTCATTACAGAAACGACCGGTGATTGGGAGGAAGGTGATATTCAATTTGGATTTAATGTATCCAGAATGTTCTCCGTAGTGAAACGACGCGAAAAGCCACAGGAATAAATCTTCTACCAAACCCAAGTGTTTTGTAAAAACTCTTGTATTGCTTCTTGATTCGAGATGTTATTCGAAAACAATACATAAATCCCTGGCGGATCTATACCACTGCAAACCATAATTAACTCAGATAAGCAATATCACTTGCTTTCCGCGAAACGGATTGGGATGAGTTGCTTACATGAACAGAGTATGAAAAAATTCCTCTACATTTTTCTTCTATTTCCAGCAATTATCAAGGCCCAGTTTACGGAATCATGGACAACGGCCTTCAACGGAAAGGGCGACTTTTCCGATCGCTATATCTGCGCTACTTCCGATAACAACGGAAATATCTACCTCGCAGGTTACACGCACATAACGGATGAAAACGCTGATTTTCTGGTTTCCAAATTCAATGCATCCGGAGAATTGCAATGGGAAAAATCGTGGAGAGGAAGCGGACACGGACCGGACATCGCGTATGCCATTGCCTACAAAAACGGTACAGTATACGCCGCAGGCCAGGTAAGCAACGCAGGGGTTGGATTCGATTTTTTTACACTGGCGTTGAATGAAAACGGAGATTCGCTTTGGGGTGCTAATTACAACGAAACACTTTACAATCAATACGATCAGATTGAAGCTATTGCAGTCGATGAGCTCGGCAATGTATACGTTACCGGAGAAAGCGATCGCGACCCGAGCAACATCATCAACGATGATTTTCTAACCATTAAATATTCATCCACTGGCTCACAGCAATGGGTCAAGCGTTTCAATGGAGTGGGTAACGCAACCGACAGGCCCTTGGCCATTTCAGTCACACCAAATGGAAATGTTGTTGTAGCAGGACGAACCGATAACGGCGGTGACGACGATTACTGCACCATTCAATACGACAGCAATGGTAATCAATTGTGGATTCAGCAATTCGACAATGGAGGCACCGATCGAATCAGCGACATGGGAACGGACATCAACAACAACATATATGTAACAGGTAGAAGTGACAATGGCAACGACGATGATTTTCGAACGCTCAAATACAATGCACAGGGTCAGTTACTTTTCAATGTCATTTATGACTTTGTTGGTGATGACAGAGCAGACATCATGGATGTAAATGATGACGGAAGCTTCGTTGTTGCGGGGCGCAGCGATGGCAATGCCTCCGTAGCTCTCAACTACAACTACCGCATTGTAAAATATACAGCTACAGGCACGCAGCAATGGACAGCAACCTACGACAGCCCGGCAGCATCGGATGATATCGTTCAAGATATAGACTTGTCGGCGGCAGGCGAAGTGCTGGTAACCGGATATTCCGATGTTGCAGCAACTGTATTAATCCAAAATGATATAACGAGCATTCGCTATTCAAGCACAGGTGCCGTTCAATGGAACCGAACCTATTCATCCAATCCGGTGAAGGAAGATTTAGCATCGGCCTGTATTCTGGATGCACAAGGAAATGCATGGATATTCGGATCAACCGAGGATAGCAATGCACAACGAAATGCACTACTGCTCAAGTACAATGTGCAGGGAACAGTTGAAGCAAGTAACCTGTGGGGCGGCATTGGAGATAATAGCGATAATGCACGAGAAGTCACGGTAGACGCTTCGGGCTCCGTATACGTTTGCGGATATTCTGTCGGCAAGGACACCGATAGGGACATGTTCCTCATGAAGCTGAATAACGCAGGCGATACTCTATGGACAAGAAAATTGAGCGGAACTCTTTTTGGAAGCGATGAAGAAGCCAATGCTTTGGCACTAGACGCAACGGGTAATGTGATTATTTCCGGTTACACTAAAAACTCCGGAACGGGATCGGATATTACCATACAGAAGTATTCTTCAGCGGGTCTTTTAGCCTGGACTGCAACCTATAACAACATCGCCAACGAGTCGGATCGAAGTTACGACCTCACCACAGATGCTCAAGGAAATATTTACGTTACTGGAAAAGTCGACATCAACGCTTCTCCGATAGTAACGAACGATGAAATCTTCACCGCCAAGTACAATACAAATGGTGCACTTCTCTGGTCGGTGATACATGCAGGTACTGTAGGTATTGACCGTGGAAGGAAAATACACATCGGCGCAAGCGGCAACGTTTATGTGTGTGGCTACAAATGGAATGGAACCCACAACGATTTGGTCATTATCAAATACAACAGCGCAGGTGCTCAACAGTGGCTATACACGTACAATTCTCCGCATGAAGAAATCTTCAAAAGCAGCGCATTGGACGGTAATGAAAACATTTTTCTGCTAGCCGATTCACATACGGTTGACAATCTTGAAGCTACAGATATTCGTTTGATAAAAGTAAACCCGAGTGGAACTGAATTATGGGCACAGACCTACTCATCCGGAAGTTCGTTGCCCTGCACAGCTGAAGAATTCGCTATTAACAGCACAGGACAAGTTGCTTTAATTGGATCCCTTGCAACACAAAGCGCTCCCTCCTACTCGTTCGATTGTTTGGTTTTAAAATATACGGCTGATGGCGTTTTTGTCTGGCAAAATCAATACAACGGATCTGCAGGACTCGATGATATTGGCGATGCGATTACACTTCAATCGAACGGACAAATAATAGTGGCAAGTCATACGAACGATGGCACAGCAGAAGATCTTCATTACAAAATGGTATTGCGGGCTATTGATAGTCCCAATGGAAATGATCTCGAGACCCTAATTTTCTCAAACTCGGATACACTCAATATCCCTAATGATATCATTGCATCAGGAAGTAAACTCATTGTTGCAGGTAGCATTTGGAACGACAATTCGCAACGCGATATACTTGTTCAAACCTACGATGTTACCCTCGGAGAAGAAATAATTGAACATGAAGAGTTCTCATTATACCCTAATCCGGCCTCGGATAACATCCACATTCAAGTGGACGATTCATGCGTAGGAGAGATCGCTACCCTTTATGACAACACAGGTTCTGCTATTCGTGAATTTTATTTGAAGTCGAATAATACAGAGTGCTCTATTCAGGACCTGGCGTCCGGATTTTACATTCTTCAAATTGGCACTCAACAAACCAAGTACATACCTTTTATCAAACACTGATATGCGCATAAAACAAACCATCGTTACACGAGGCGTTGAAAATTATACAATCAATGAATCACTTGCCGGCTCGCGAAGCCCGAAAGCAGGCGACGTTGGGCTCTTTCGAGTAATCGAAGTCGACCGTCACAGCAGTTTGCAATGCGTCGACAAAAGATCACATAGCATCTTCGATGGAGACTATATACTTGCTGCCTTTGGAAATCGTTATGCGACTTCTCAGTATGAAGGATATGTCCCCGAGCAACCGCTCGATGTTTATCACATCATAGGAGCCGGAGGAGTTATAGGAATCGTGCGAACCAAAAACGCATCCCTGGAAGATTACGAGCCCACCACCGTTGAGCTGATTGGCTACTGCTGTGAACCGGATGGTTCGGTTATTAATACTCTATTCAGAAATCAAAAGCGCTTATCCTTCACAGGTGATGTGCCCAATCAAGCAAAAATTATTCTTTCCATCGGTTCGACCATGGATAGCGGAAAAACCACAACCGCCGCGCATGTTGCTCGTGGACTGAAAACAACAGGAAAACAAGTCGCATTCATCAAGCTCACCGGCACGGTTTATACGAAAGACATAGATTATGTGGCCGATTGCGGAGCGGATGTAGCCATGGACTTTAGCAATATTGGTTTCCCTTCTACATACCTAGTGGATAAAGAAACCATTCTTGATATCTACCAAACACTGTTGAATAAAATTGGCGAACACAAGCCGGATTATATCGTGATGGAAATTGCCGATGGATTATTCCAGCGCGAAACATCTTTCCTGCTTAGTGATCCGCGCTTCATGAATACGATTCACAACACCGTATTCTCTTGTGGAGATAGTCTAAGTGTACAGGCCGGCCTTCAAGTGCTGAATGAATGGAATATTCAACCTTGTATGGTAAGTGGCCGATTTACAATGAGCCCGCTCCTCATCACAGAAGTACAAGACAGAATGAGCGTTCCCGTTCATACCATTGACCAAATAATGACAGGCGAATTAAATGCTATCTTCGAGCAGAAAATTCATTCGCCCGTTGCATGAAGCTTACTCGAGAGAAGATGATACGACAGTTTGTTACCAGTAACAAACTTGTCGTTTCTCTTACCTTGATTTCCTCTTTTATCAGTTCCTTGAGCAGTGTGTTACTGCCGCTCAGCATTGGCATCTATTACCAAGTAGTTTTACAAAATGATTCAGGGAAAAGCCAGATACTTCAAAGTCTAGGACTCAACATCACTACGCTTCAGGATTTCTTTCTCTTTTTCGCAAGCTTAACCGCGGTAAAAGGCGTAATGGCTTGGAGCGAAAACGTCGGACTGCGTGTTATCGAAGAACGCTTCACACATGACATCCGACGATTGTTGTTCCATTCTCAAATGAACCATACACTCAGTGCCTTTCATTCGAAGCAAACCGGAAAATACGTGCTTCGTTACAGCAGCGATATGATGGGCATTCAATACTATTTATCGAAAGGCGTCATTAAATCTATTTCTGATTTTGCCTTTCTCCTTGTAGCATTTGGACTTCTCTTTCAAATCAACCAAACGTTGACGCTGGCACTGATGATCATTTTTCTGAGTGGTGCCATTATCATGCTTTTACTAGCCAAGTTTCAAGAGCTACCGAACGAAAACAGACGCAGCACTCGTAGCTCTCTCATTAGCTTCATTGAACAGCGCCTTCATGCCTTTGCCACTATCAAGGTCTTCAATAGAGCGCATCCGGAAGAAATGAAATTCGATAAACGAAACGATAAATTCTATCGGAGCGCTATAGACTTTCACCTCATCAGCGCTATAAACAAAAGTCTTCCTCAAGTAATTTTCTTCGCAGCGATTGGGATATTGCTATATCTGGCCCTACCCAACGGAGAGAATCAGGCCATTGACGGTTCACTGCTGGTGTTCATCTTGATGTTATTGTATTTGCAGAGTGTATACAAGAGACTGCTTCGTGTTCCTTCCATCATCAACGCAGGGTCAACCGCTTTTACAAACCTGCTTTCCTTGCTAAACCTGGAGCACGAGTATATGCACTCGCATATTCAAGCCAACGAGCTGAAGAGAAACATCGAAATTAAATTTGAAGATGTTTGCTTTCAGTTTAATGAAAACAAGAATTTGATAGAACATCTTTCAGCTGATTTCAAAACAGGGTTGATACATAGAATTGTGGGTCCTTCCGGTTCAGGGAAATCAACGATTCTGAAACTGATGATGAAATTGTATACACCAACCAAAGGGGTTATTCGGCTTGGTTCACATTCATTGAACGATATAGGAGCGCATGATCTGCGGAAGTTCATGAGCGGGGTAAGCGACGAATTTCCATTGTTGGGAAAAACCATTTTCGAAGCAATATCCTATAGTCGAAAGGAAGCTAAAAAAGAAGTTGCCGCAGAACTGGTAGAGCGTCTCGGACTTTGTCCGTCGGGGCAAGGCCTCACCTACCTCGAGCGTAAGATCAAAACCTACGGAAGCGATTTGTCGTCGGGAGAACGACGCATGCTTCAATTTGCGCGAGCCGTGTTAACTCGAAAGCCCATTCTTCTGCTCGACGAACCATTTCTTGGACTCAATGGGTTCAGCGAAGCGATTCTTTGCGCAGAGATTCACAACATGAAATCAACGCATCTCATCATTCTGGTAGCCAATAATCTTCCGGAACGGATTAATGTCGAACAAACAATCACACTATGAAATACACAACCATAATTATTGCATTCGCAATCCTAATCGCCTCTTGCAAGAAGGAGCCGGGAATAGGCGGCGATGCGGAAATTAGAGGTCAGGTTTGGACCTACGCTCTAAATGGATCAGCAACCGATACCATTGGAGAGTACCCGGCAAAAGACACCTACGTGTACATTGCTTTCGGAGATAATACCGGATTCGACAAGCGAGTAAAGACCGATTATAATGGTAACTATCGTTTTTCCTATCTCTATCCGGGGGATTACACCCTCTATGTTTATAGCTACGACCCAGATTTCGACCAAGAAACAAGTGATGGTCAAGTAGCGATAATCAAAAGGGTAACTATACAAAAGCGAAAAGAGGAAATCGAATTGGATCGTTTTGAAATTCTTGAATAAGCATGAAACAGATACTATTTTTTTCGTGGATTGTTCTTTTGTCTCACCTGGCGTATAGCCAAGACGCGAAGCAAATCAAATCAAGAGGTATCCGCTCCATTTGCACGAAAACGGAGCAAGTTCAAAAAGGTAAGAAAGAGCTATCTATAGAAGTAACTCGCTACGACAGGAAAGGCAGAGAAACTTCCATCGAACATTTCAATGCAGATAGTATTTGTATCGGTACCGAACAATTCAGTTATAATCGAAAGGGAAGAACCATCCTACACAGCACGGCTGACTCGCTTGAAAAGAAGTCAACTAGTGTAAAACAGGAGTATGACCGGTGGAATCGTTTAACTCAGAAGTCGAACTTTGAAAATGATTCGCTCATTGAACGCACTGAATATGCCTACAACAACTTCGATGATCGTATAAGCGAGATGGTTTATGACAAAGACGGAAAACTGAAGAAGAAGTCGGAGTTTACCTACGACAGCAAAGGCATGCTGATAAGAAAAACAACGACCAATGCAGAGGGAATTGTCACTTACGAAAAAAGCATTAGCTACGACTATTGAAACACGTTAAAATCATATCGCTTTTCGTTTCCTTGATACTACCCTGTTTCACCTTCGGTCAGCAACAAGATTTTACGGGCTTGACAGGCATTACCCTTTCAAAAAACATTAACCGAGCATGGGATGTTTCCTTAGGTGCGCAAACGATGTTCAACCAAAATCTTCATGAACTCTGGTTTGCGTTTACCGATGGTTCCGTGGGATTCCGAATCAATCGAAACCTCAACACCGAATTGCATGCACGTATTATTCAGTTCAGGCAGTTAGACAATTCCTATCGACAACGCCAATTGTTCTATCATACGCTCACTTGGAGTAAAGGATTTGGCCGATGGGGTGTCAGTCTGCGAAATCGCTTGCAACAACTGGTTTATGGCGAGCATTTCAACGACAGCTTCAAAGGCCCTGTGTGGTATAACCGAAATCGAGTTGCACTTCGCTATCGTATCAACTACTACTGGTCGCCCTACATTTCAGCCGAAGGCATGGTTCCTCTCAACCATATTCGCCGCCGCGGAATTGATCAGTATCGCATCGCCACAGGTGTTTCCTATACACACAACGACTTCGTTCGATTCGATGTGTTCTATCAAGTGCAACAACAACTTCAACGATCAAGCGGAAATAATACTTATTTCGTATTAGGTTTGACTGCATCCATAAAAATTCCATGAAAAAAGCACCCTTTTGGTTTTTACTTTTCTTGCTTGCTTCATGCGGCGATTCTACAACCAAACAAACCACACCTGATATGAAAGGAAAATATGCCATCGCTATTCATGGAGGTGCGGGTAATCTTGTGAAGATGAACCTCACCAATGAAGAGCAAGAGGCCTACAAGACCGCACTCGATAGCGCGCTTACCGAGGGGAGTAAGATTCTAGCAAACGGTGGAACTTCCGTTGATGCTGTGGAAGCAACCATTCGCATTCTCGAAGATTGTCCGCTATTCAATGCAGGAAAAGGTGCCGTGTTCACCCATGACGGACACAATGAACTGGATGCTGCAATTATGAATGGTGAGAATCTGGAATGCGGAGCCATTGCAGGAGTAAGACACATAAAAAACCCCATCAGTCTTGCCAGAAGGGTGATGGAAAAATCTGAATTCATTTTACTGCAATCGGAAGGAGCGGAAGAATTTGCCAGAGAACAAGGAATCGAATGGGTCGACACATCCTACTTCTTTACTCAGCATCGCTGGGATCAATTGCAGGAAGCAATTGAAGACGATAAAACAGAATTAGATCATTCGGGAAAGAAAAAAGCATCCACTCTAAGTAAGCCAAGAGAAGAAAAATTCGGAACGGTGGGATGTGTCGCGCTCGACGTGCATGGTAATATAGCGGCAGGCACGTCTACCGGTGGACTCACCAACAAACGCTACGGTCGCGTTGGCGATACTCCAATCATCGGCAGTGGCACGTATGCCGACAATACAACATGCGCGGTTAGCTGCACCGGAAAAGGTGAAGACTTCATTCGGCTCAATGTAGCGCACGACATTGCATCGATGATTCGTTATGCACAAGTCGATTTACAATCAGCATGTGATTCTGTTGTGATGAAAAAACTGAAAGACATCAAAGGACGTGGAGGTTGTATTGCGATAGATTGCGTGGGTAACATTGCAATGCCATTCACCACCACGGGGATGTTTCGCGGCAGCATCGATGTGAATGGTGAAAAGAAAATCGCCCTGTACGAAGAGAAGTGATTTAATCAACTCCGAGATACTTGTGCGTTTGCACAGAAATGCGCCAGTGTGTATGGCGACGGATGTAATCTAAAATGTGCGCTTGCATGACTTCTCGCTTTTCCCATTCGGGCTGCATATAGAAGGCAGTTCGTTGAGACATTTTACCGGCGTGTTCTTCCGACCATGGAATGTCGCTCACATGATTGATGATTACTTTCAGCTCATGCGACTTGTCGTAGTATTCGTTCAGCGGAGCTTTAAATTTTTTGGGTGAAAACGTAATCCAATCCCATTCGCCCGTGAGTGGCTGAGTGCCCGATGTCTCTATATGTGTTCGAATTCCCTTCGCTCGCAGCACACTCGTGAGATCGCTCAGGTTATGCAATGTTGGTTCGCCTCCCGTAACTACACAAATGGCAGCGCCTGAATCTATCACAGCATCTGTCAAACTTTCAATTGTTTTCAATGGGTGCTTTTCCGCATCCCAACTTTCCTT
>JAIYBR010000032.1 GCA_027488435.1 Flavobacteriales bacterium | reverse complement strand
TCGCCTAACTCGCGCGAGTTGCCGGAATTTATTGCTGTAAAATCTACCCCACATTCCGGAAAATTATAGGCCCAGTGCCAGAACTTACTTCCATCGGTTGCACGATTTGCATACACATGCAGGCCCATTGAATGTCCTTGTATCAAATGCGTTACCGATTGATGATGCGGAATGATGAAGCCCCCTTGCGGCGAGACCATTACTGACCAATGCGCACTGGAGTCTTTTTGCGAAAAACCTGATTTGAAAAACAGAATGAAAGCCGTGAACCACAAGGCGATGAAGAAAATGCGATATGAGCGCTGTGATGTCATAGGGCGTTAGTGACGAGTTGCTTTACAATTTCAATCATACCGGAAACGCTCGCCTCCTTCGAATAATTCAGATTGAAGCGCTCTTTGGCTCGCATCGCCATTTGCGCAACCTCATCGTTTTTGTGCGTCAATTTCTCCATAGCCAGCGACCATTCTATTGTGTCATCCGGATCGACCAGCAAGCCGCATAAGCCATGATTCAGCAACTCCGGAGTGCCACTGCTATTGGTGCCGATAATTGGAAGCCCCATCGCCATCGCCTCGATCGTAACTGTTCCGAATGTTTCTCCCTTGCTGCAAAGCATGAATGCATCAATCGCATGATAGAAATTAAAAACCTCAGCACTATAAGGACGGATATGAACGAACTCCTGCAAATTCAGTTGCTCAATTTGTAATCGCAACGATGCTTCGTAATCGTTTCCTTCATTTCGAGTAGACTCGCCTACAATAAGCATTTGTGCCTGAATATTTCGCGCATGCAAATGATGCAAAGCTTCAATTGCAAGGTGCTGTCCCTTCAACGGATCCAGTCTTCCAATGACTCCAAACACAAAAACATCAGGACTAACCTGAAAGTGTTTTCTCGCAGATGATAGCAACGTTTCACTCGGCCGTAATCGGGCCGTATCCACGCCAAGCGGCACGACATGAATTCTTGGCTTTGGGTAGTGGGTGTGTCGTTCCACTTGCTGGCGTAAAAAAGTCAGTGTGCTCACCCAGGCGTCAATTGCACTGAATCGAATTGAATGAATAAAATCTCGTTTGTCTACACCAAACTGCATCGCCTGCTGATAAAGCAGTTTAAATGAAGAGAACGGCATACGCTTCGACCAGGCGAGCAAATCCATGTCGCGTGTATCGCGAAACCAAACCAACGAAACACCGAGTTTTCGAAATAATACCGACATGCGGTACGCATTCAATAAGTCGAAGTATTTGGAATTCCTTCGGATAGCAACCAAGGGCAGACCCGTTTTTTTTGCCTCTTCTGCAATGGGAGAATGAGCCACGGCAAATAAAAAAACGCTATATCCTCTTTCTTGCATCCACTTTGCGTAACGCACCGTGTTCATTTCCAAACCACCCCAAGAAAGTGAACTGCAATAGAACCCCAGCTTAGTAGACTCCTTCATGTTAGGTTAGCTCTTATATTGGTGCTGCTTACATTATTACGATTCAATTGTCAGAGACATTGAAAGGGGCCAATATCGCAAAATCTCGCATTCGAATTCTTTGTAGCATTCAAACCGTTAAAATGGTGGCGCCTCTCCTCCATAACCAAACGGCTCATCGTCGTCGTCCATGGTATTCAACTTAGATGAAATGGTGATTGTTGTGGTTCCGCCCGGATCGGATTGAGACGAAGAAAAGGATGTATTCGCCTTCAGCTTACTTTCGGTGTATTGACTATTGTCGTAGTCGTATCCTTCCAGGTTGGCAAATTTCGCAAGCCTTCCAATGAATCGCAGTTTGACCTCATCCAATGCTCCATTTCTGTGTTTGGCAATGATGATGGTCCCTGTTCCTGCCGTGGGTTGCCCATCTGCATCCGTATCGATTTGATAGTATTCCGGACGATAAATGAATGCGACAATATCCGCATCTTGTTCAATCGCTCCCGACTCACGAAGATCGGAGAGCAAAGGCTTTTTGTCACCGCCACGTGTTTCTACTTGACGCGACAACTGAGACAGAGCTATGACAGGCACTTCCAGTTCTTTGGCAATACCTTTAATACTTCGTGAGATATTGGAGATTTCTTGTTCGCGATTTCCGGTTTTCGAGTCACCTCCTACCGTCATCAATTGAAGATAGTCAATGATGATCATTTGAATACCATGCTGCGCTTTCAGTCGACGGCACTTTGCTCGCAACTCAAAGATCGAAAGGCCCGGTGTATCGTCAATAAAAATAGGCGCCTCGGCTATTCTGGAAATTCGCTGATGGAGCTGATGAAATTCGTGGTCTTGCAGATTGCCTTTGCGCAGCTTTTCGCTGTCAATTTCTGTTTCACTGGCTATCAAACGCTGAACGAGCTGAACGCTGCTCATTTCGAGCGAAAAGATGGCTACCGGAATACTAAACTCAACAGCCATGTTGCGTGCCATTGAAAGTACGAATGCCGTTTTACCCATACCCGGACGCGCGGCTATAACAATCATATCGGAAGCCTGCCAGCCACTTGTGATTCGATCGAGATCCGTAAAACCGGATGGCACCCCGCTCACACCAGAAGTGTTCTTTCGCGCATTCTCAATCTGGTCCATGGCCATCTTGATAAGCGCACTCATCTTATCATAATTCTTCCGAATGTTTCCTTCGGCAACTTGAAACAGATTATTCTCAGCCTTATCAAGCAAGTCAAAAACATCCGTAGTCTCATCATAAGAGTCCTTGATAATTTCATTCGAAATTCGGATGAGCTCACGTTGAATGAACTTTTGCGCAACAATACGCGCATGGGTTTCAATGTTCGCTGTAGACGCAACGCGATTGGTCAACTGCGCAATGTAGAGTGGGCCGCCGATTACTTCAAGCTGTCCCTGCTTCCGCAGCATTTGAGTAACCGTCAGAATATCGATGGGCTCCCCCTTTTCGAACAGAGTGCGGATGGCATCGAAAATTCGACCATTCGCATCTTTGTAAAAACTATCAGGCTTTAGAATATCGATTACGGTATTCACAGCATTTTGCTCAAGCATCATGGCGCCTAAAACAGCCTCCTCGAGGTCGGTTGCCTGCGGCGGCAACTTACCCATTTCAATGCCCATGGACTGATTCATGGCGTCGCGCACACCTTGCAAGCGCTCCCTGCGCTTAAGCCTGTTATCCTGTTCACTCATTTGTTTCGTGGTAATTAAAAGCGGACTTCAAAGATGCACCGCGATGTGCCCTTTTCTGAAATATTGTTCTGAACAACAGCACATATTCTACGAACGCACTATTGTTGACATTTACTATGCTTTGGTATTCAGTAATTTTGGAGGAATATCAAGTGCTTTAAGCAATAAATCCAGCTAGTTTTCAACGATGAAGGGCATCCAAAGAGTTTTTGACGTATTGTATGGGCCGCGCCATTTATGGCTTACCTTGGCTTTCGTAACTCTTGTCGTTTTTAGCTGTAGGAAAAAGGACAATGACGAAACATATCCAACGATTCAGATAGAAATACCTACTCAGGGTCGTATATACTATTTCGGCAATGATATTTCTATCCAAGCAAGTATTCAAGATGAAAAGCAGCTGAAGTCGATTGAAGTTGCAATCACAGACCGTCAGGGTAACAAATTTCTGGAAACGGCATCGTATAGTCCAACGCAAAACACCTTTGATCTAAACCTTTCCATCAGACATAACGATCTTTATTTGACAGGTGGCACGTATTACGTGCGCATACGTGCCTCAGACGGGGAGAACGAACAATTCGCATTTCGTGAAATTCAATTAATCGAGGCTCCACGTCGAATCGAAAATCTATTCATTGTAAGAAACACGGGGGGCTCATGCTCGGTCGATTCATTGTCGGGGTCTTCCTTTCTACCCTATTTCCAATTCGCACATGAATACTTCGGCGGCGGTATAAATGCGCGTTCCAACCAACTTGTCATTTGCAGCAACCACCCTGGAGATTTGCAAACATTCCTTTACCCGGAGTTCGAAACAGTAAATGCCCCATTTCCGCCGAGCAACGATGTCATCACAGCATTTCATCACGACCAGCAAAACCGCTGTTTTTACTGGGGTACAATGTCAGGAGCTATCTGGAAAACCGACGTGCTAGGCACGCGACTATTCTCCTCAACGAATGCAGGAAGAATTACATCCATTGCTTCAAGCCCGCAGCACGTTGTAGCTTCGAGCGAAAACGTGAATCAACAATTTGTGAGCGCCATTCGCGCCGATAATGGAATCATGGAAACTACGTTAACAATCGATTGGCAAATCATAGGCATCGTAAACCTCTCCTCTGAAAGCAACCGGATTCTTTTGTTGGGTAATCAATCAAACACGTCGCGATTCGCTTGGCTCAACTTGAGTACTTCGGCAATTAACGAAGTCTTTAACTTCTACGAAACATCGCCTGTAATTTCCGTTTGCGATGCGACCGGAAATGATTTTTACGTGGTTCATTCAACCGGAATTGCACGCTATGTAAATACAATGAGCAGCTTCAGCATAAGTAATTTTCAGCACGCAGAAAAACTAGTGTATGATGAGATTGGAAATTCACTTTGGGCAGTTGGTGAACAGACACTCACCCAATTGGATGCTGTGGGTGAAACCGTAGTTCAATCCTATCAAGTTACAGGGCTGCAAGACTTCTGGATAAAATATAATAAATAAATCAAAGATCAATTAAATCGACCTGCCAGATGCCCCGACCAAAGGTGCCAGCGATAAGCTTTCGGTTAGCGTAATTGATAGCAAGTGACTTCACAAAAGTGCCGGGAATACCTGCCATTCTCAGCCAATCCGAACCGTATGCCTTGGATGTAAATACTCCCCGATCAGAGCCGACATACAATCGTGGCTCATTGCCGCGTTGGAGTATCAACGATTCGCACTGAGCATCACCCCAGTTACCGGTGCAATCGGAGTATCGCTCTCCATCAAAATACAAAAGCTTGCCATTGCTTTCGCGTCGTGTATACAAAACCCAAAACTTACTGCTATCCGATGGATCTACTTCTATTCCTGCTATCCAACCATCGTTCGGAACATAGGGAATACGATTCCACTTCATCTCTCCGGCGTCTTCAGCCAATAAGTTATGCGTAACCCAAAGTTGAGGTTGTATCATAGACCCTTTATTCAAGGCATAGACGTACATGGTTTGTGGAAAGTCAGCACTTACAAAAAACTTGTAGGCATTGTGAAGCGCTGTATCAACTGTCGCACAATCGAAAATAGTTTCCCAAGTGCGACCCAGATCCAACGAGCGACGGAGCCGTTCGCCCGCACAATACAAGGTTTGATGTTCGGTTGGATGTAATCGTATCCAGCTGTGCCACTCTGTTTTTCCATTCGGGCGAAATGACTGATTGAAATTCCTTCCATCGAACGTTGCTGTAATGGAACCATTTTGCGAAGTAGTAAAAACATAATTGCGATCGGCATTACTGATAGCACACTCAAAGCCATCGCCCCAGCAAACATGATTCCAGCGTCCGTCTCGAAAGTAATTTCCGCCAACATCATATCCTCCAAAAGCTAAACGAATATCTTTCGATTGTGCAGTAGCAACTCCAAATACGTTGGCCGCTCCTATGCCATTGCACCGCGATTGCCAATGTATTCCGCCATCAGTGCTCCAACTCACACCACCGTCATG
>JAIYBR010000205.1 GCA_027488435.1 Flavobacteriales bacterium | reverse complement strand
GGTCCGAAGGTGGGAAGCTTCGATGCCGGATTCGGCTCCAACTACCTGGCGCGTCATGTAGGTCAAAAGAAGGCACGCGAAATTTGGTTTCTCTGTGAGCAATACACCGCGGCAGAAGCTGAAGCTATGGGAATGGTGAATAAAGTCGTTTCATTGGCAGAGCTGGAAAACGAAACCGTACGCTGGTGTAAAACGATGATGAAGCGAAGCCCTCTCGCGCTGCGCATGATAAAGCGCGGACTCAACGCAGAGCTCGACGGACAACGCGGACTCATGGAGTTTGCAGGCGATGCCACCCTGCTCTATTACCTCACCGAAGAAGCACAAGAGGGAAAGCGAGCATTTCTCGAAAAGCGTGATCCCGATTTTCAGAAATTCCCGAAATTCCCATAAGGGTTATGAAGAAGTGGATACAGGCCATGCGATTGCGCACGCTGCCCTTAGCGGCATCGTGCATATTGGCGGGCGCAGCGGCTGCACAAATAGATGGGCATTTCAATGCACTCATACTTGCGCTCACGCTTATCACCACTTTTTTACTCCAGGTGCTATCCAACCTCGCCAACGACTACGGCGATTTTAGCAACGGCGTAGACAATGAACGCAGAGTAGGCCCAGCACGGGCTATGCAAAGCGGGCTCATCAGCCAACAACAAATGAAGAGCGCATTGGTAATCACCGCTGCACTCAGCTTGGCTTTTGGCATTGCCCTTCTTTGGATTGTGTTCAGCAAACAAGCACGCTTTTTTGAAGCAATTCTCATGCTCACGTTGGGCATTGGAGCTATTGCTGCAGCCATCAAATACACCGTTGGAAAGAACCCCTATGGCTATCGCGGCTTGGGTGATGTATTCGTTTTCTTGTTCTTTGGTCCTGTGGGTGTTCTCGGCACTTACTTTCTTTTAAGCGGAGATCTTGCATTTCATACTTTGCTGCTGGCGTCTACTATCGGGCTATACAGCACCGCGGTTCTCAACCTGAATAATTTGCGTGACCATGAAAATGACCGAACCATGGGTAAACGAACACTTGTCGTGTGGATGGGCTTTCGAAATGGCAAGATTTATCAGACTATGCTAATTGTAATAGGAACCCTCTGTCTTCTCCTTTGGTTATGGTTACATACTAGCGAACCGATGGCCATGCTGACTCTGATTCCCGCAGGAGTGCAATGCTTTTTATTGCTGAACATGTGGAGAACAGAAAAGCCCGCTGCATTGGATAGCGAATTGAAAAAGGTAGCTTTATTGACGTTTGCTGTTTCCATGCTCTTAGTGCTCGCCTAGGAGGACATTCCCCTTCCGCAAAAATTTATACCTTCGCGCTCCAACTTTTGGCCGTGATCAGAACCTCTGTATTGCTCATTCTATTCATTATTGGCTCGTTGCTGATTCGTCTGAATCAACTCGAGAGTCAGTCGCTCACCCAAAATGAGCTTATGACACTTTGCCGTGTGAATGGAATTGACGCCAACATGACACCCGAGCTTACCCTGAATGTATCGCTTGATAGCACGTTTACGCAGCAAGACCTTCGCTCTCATCGCACATTCGATAACGTTGTAAGTGCAACCATAGCCGATAGTGGAAATGCAGCGGCCTACAACGTTCTGCTATTCGGGTGGGCCAGCATATTTGGTGACAGCAATTTTGCACTTCGATCGCTGTCAGTGATTTTCGGAGTACTTACTGTGATTCTCGGCTACTATTTCTGCAGACAGCTTTTCAACGAACGCACAGCAAACATTGCGGCCGCACTTCTCAGCTTTCATCCTGTGCTAGTCGAATACAGCCAGCTTGCGCGCGCATACATTCCCGCTGCATTTCTAATTCTGCTTGCCACTTACAGCATTTACCAGGTGAGTGTTGCCAAACGGCATACATGGCTTCATATCCCATTGTATGTACTGGTTCTCAATTTCTCGCTCTTGTCGCATTACGTAACCCTGTACGTTTTTCTGTCGCATGTGCTGCTGGTGGCCATTTTTCACAGCCATCGTAAGGCCTTGGTGCAATACGCCATTATGGCTTTGGTAGGGTTTGGATTGTTCTCAGCCTGGCTGTTTAATGGAGGCTGGCAGGGGAAGAAACCAATGAATATCGAGCGACAGATGTGGCAGCTCAATCTTCCGGTTAATGGAGAGATGCAAGAGCATGTGCGCACAGCAGCTGATATTGCAGGAGATACAGCAGAAAACTACCTTACCATATTTGGAGTGCGTGTGGAAAGTTCAGAGCTCATTTTGTTGCAAGCAATTCTATTTCTGATTCCCGCATTGGCGCTGTTTTTTGTGTTCCGAAAAGTTCGCAAATCCGAGTATTTCAGGCCCGTCATGTTTGTGACTTTTCCGATTGTGATGTATCTGATTTTCGCTATTGTCATGGCGCTTCGCTCCGGCCATTCTATACCGTTTGATATTCGATACGCCATCTTCATTATTCCCTTTTCGTGCATGCTTCTGGCTTTTGGATTAGACCGAATGATGGACTACCATCGGGTTGCCAGAAATGTCGGCTTCGCCATTCTGGGTCTGCTTTCGGCCATTATGATTGCCGGGCTTTACCCGACCTTATCGAGCAAGAAAAATGAAGACGCCGTAAACTATAACCGATATAGGGAAGCCGCATCTTTTGCTCAGCGAGCTGCGGCAGCAAAAGACACCTTGGTGTTCAATGACCGGAACGACGCCATCCTGGTAAACCTCTATTTACGCAAATCGGCGCCTTGGCAGCAAGTCATTCGACCTGATTCCAATGCGCCGATGATGAAGATTCACCACCAGAATATGGTGGCGCCTTTCATTCCGGAAGAAAAGCCTTAATCGTACTTCGGCTTCTTGTCGCGCTTCTCCGCACGTTTCTCTGCCTTTGTCTTAGTGGCTTGCTTCTTAACTTCTTTCTTTTGATCTTTAGATTTTGCCATGGTTGATACAATTTTGAGCAACAAGTATAGTCAAAAATGGACTATGCAACATCTGTCGTGTTTCATTTAGAAACCCACTGAATATCGGACTGTCTTCTCCACCAGGTGAGCTGACGTTTTGCAAAATTCCGGGTGTGTTGTTGAATTTTAGCTACTGCTTCACCAAGGGAGTAAGTACCATCGAAATAGTCGAATAGTTCCTTGTAACCTACGGTGTTCAACGCCTGCAAATGCCTTTGAGGAAGCAACTGTCTGACTTCTTCTTCCAGTCCATTCTCCATCATGGTAAGCACTCGAGAATCGATGCGTCTATACAACTCCTCGCGTTGCAATTCAATACCAATCTTCTGGACCTCAAAATTTCGTTCCTTGCGCAACGACGTTCGCAATGAAGAATACGTGCTTCCCGAAACCGTGCAAACTTCGAGTGCTCGAATAATGCGGTGCGGGTTATTCAAATCAACCTGAGTATGATAATCAGGGTCGAGTGTTTTCAATTCATGCTGCAACACTTCAATCCCCTCCTCAGTCAATCGCTTCGACCATTGCTCCCGCACCGATTTATCGCCTGGCAAATCGTCCATGCCTTCCACCAGGGCATCGATATACAGCATGCTTCCCCCGCAACACACAACGGTATCGTATCGCTCAAACAGCTCGCTTAGTTTGGATAATGCCTCGCGCTCAAAACGCCCTGCGCTGTATTCTTCGTGAATGGATGAAGATGCAATGAAGTGATGCCTTACCGCACGCAGCTCCGTTTCAGAAGGACGAGCAGCACCAATGTTGAGCTCTTGAAAAATCTGACGAGAATCGGCTGAGATGATTTCGGTACACAGCGATTGAGCCATTTCAATGGCGTATGCAGTTTTACCAACTGCTGTAGGCCCCACTATGACTATCAACTTTTTCATTGGCTGCTATATTTCCGAAAGGGCTGTGGGCATATCGAAATTTTTCTTTCTTATTCCCACGACTGAAGTCGTGGGCTATTGAAGTCGTGGGCTATTGTATGAGGTTGTGGGCTATCTTCTAAAGCTGAGTTCTCGAGGCAAAAAAGAAAACCAATATCAATGCAGCATAACTACCTTTACTAATCCCCTTCGCCCTTCGCACCTCGCTCCTCACGCATCCACCAATCCCCTTCCAATCTTCTTAATCTTCCCATCAGCTTGCAACCTAGCAAACAGTGTTTCAAGTAACCCGTTGATGAAGACGTTGCTCTTCGGCGTGCTGTAATAATTGGCTAGCTCAATGTATTCGTTCATGGTCACTTTCAAAGGAATTGACTCGAATGTTTGGGCTTCTGCCAAAGCCATTTTCAGAATGACCATGTCCATGGTTGCGATACGGTCTGCCTCCCAGTTGGGGGCATTATCAGAAATCATTTTTTCGCTCTCAGCACCCAAGGCGAGCGTGCGGCGGAAAAGTTGCTTGGTGTATTCCTCCTCATCGTCGTCGGCCTTCCAAAGTGGCATCAGCTCGAGATCATTGTCTGTTTCTTTGATGGTTTTAAGCGTCTTCAACACCATACTGGAAGCCAAATCCAGATCATCATTCCAGAAAATACCAATCTCTTCCAGCCAGTCGTGCATGTATTCGAAGTTGATGAGCTCACGACGAAGGAAACGCAACAAAAAATCTCGGTCGTGCTCGAATCCGCGTTCTTTGCTTGCCATATACTCCTTGTAATCTTCTGAGTCGATGAGTGACTTAAACATGCCACGCAACAAGTCATCGTTGTCGCGCCAACGAATGTGAATCTCTTTCGAGTTCTTTTCAAGCACCTTGCTATTAGCAAGAATGCGCACGAGATTATTCGTTACGAATTTGGTATTAGGATGCAAATCTTCCTGAGTGGGAAGCTTTTTATTCATGCCAGCCTCAATCTTTTCGATTGCTTTGGCTTGCATTTCTCCTGGCAACAGCAATAAGGCGATATACAAATCGCGAAATCGATTGAAGCTTTCAAAAAGAATCTTTTCATATTTAACCATGTCGGGTTTGT
>JAIYBR010000216.1 GCA_027488435.1 Flavobacteriales bacterium | reverse complement strand
GATATTCGAAAAATCCTTGAGCGTATTCAACGAATAAGGATTCGCAAGAATGCTGAGGATGACCTTGCTGTTTTCTCCTACTGAATTAAGAATGCGTACCGATTCGTTGGTTACGCCAAAATTGCGCTCCGGCTTATTGCTCGTATTGACCAATGCGGCAATCACAACATCATATTTACTCAAGGTTTCCTGCCAATAGATAGCACGATTCAATTCCGGACTTTTCTCCATGACGAAATGATCAAACTCGCCGTAGTGTGCAATGGTTTCATGAAACTCACCTTTGCGTTCCGTGCCGACGCTCACGACCGCAACCCGATTACCTACCACGTGTGAAAGCGGAATGGCATTGTTGTAGTTCTTGACAACAGTGATGCTTTGCTCAATCATTTCACGACGCATTTTCATCGCCTGAGTATTGTTCAGGTCTTCATACACCTGAGCAACGCGCAGTTCAGATTTTTTGGCTAGGCCTGCCCATTCCTTACCTTGAAGAATACGGTAGCAGTGCATATCGATTTCCTCCATGCTTATCCAACCGCTATCGATTGCTACTTTAATCTTGGCAATAGCCGCGGGTACATCTTGAGAAAACAAAAGCACATCATTACCGGCCTGCAATGCCTTCACTTCGGCATCACCTCCCTTGAAGTATTTGGCAATGCCCTGCATATTCATAGCGTCGGTGAAGACCAAGCCGTCAAAACCGAGTTTGTTGCGCAACAAATTCGTGATGACTTCGCGTGAAAGCGTAGATGCAACCTTTTCATTGGGATCGAGGGCAGGCGCATAAAGGTGAGCTGTCATAATGCTTCCGAGGCCTTCACCTATCAACTTTTTGTAGGGATAGAGTTCCAACGAATCAAGACGCTTGTACGAATGAGCTACCACCGGCAGATCTTTGTGCGAGTCAACATCCGTATCGCCATGACCGGGAAAATGCTTGGCACACGCCAGCACGCCACCATCTTGTAACCCGCGCATGTACATTGCACTATGCGCAGCCACTAGTTCTTTTTGTTCGCCAAACGAACGACTCGATATCACAGGGTTCTTGGCGTTGTTGTTTATATCGACACAAGGAGAAAAGCTCACATGTACACCAATTCTTTTCAGTTGTCGAGCCATTTCACGGCCAAAGGCATAAACCAGGCTATCATTATTCGAGGCACCTAAGGTCATTTGTCGCGGATAAGCGATGGTGGAATCGAGTCGCATACCCAGGCCCCATTCTGCATCCATGCCAATCATAAGTGGAATGGACGAAGAGCTTTGGTATTTATTGGTAAGAGCAGCTTGCCGACCGGGACTTCCCTGCATGAAAATAAGTCCACCAATGCCGTAGTTGTCGATGAGACTTTGAATTTTTTGGCTGTTGTATGACTTGTGGTTCGGGTCGCTCCAGGCGGCCACCATAAAAAGCTGACCAATTTTCTGTTCAAGCGTAAGCACCTTCATCAGCGAGTCGGCCCAAGGAGTAACGCGCTGCTTGAAGCATGGCTGCTGGGCTTGTACAGACAATTGCAACAAAAAAACTGCTGCGCATCCTACTATGCTCGATCTCAAAACTCTCATGTTCAGATAGACTTTACGAATAATACGGCAAAATGCCTTAAATGATGCAGCTCCTATAGAGCTGTTTCGCATACTTTAGAACAATGGGGTGTGGAAGGATATTGTGAAGCCTGAAATAGTCAAATTCTTCTTACGACCTATATCACAGGATTATCATTTTATAGTCGTTTAGGCCAGCTTTTCAAGAATGATTTTATGAAAAAACTTAACACTTAATAAAATACATATATTTGCTGCGAAATGTTAACCTTAACTAGTAAAAGATGAAGAGTTTTGTAAGTGTAATTGGAGCGACAATGCTAATAACAATTCTATTATCATCCTGCTCAATTGAAAAACGTGTCCATTTATCTGGTCATCATGTGGAATGGTTCCATGAAGGAAAATCGAACCGAGATATTCAGCAAGATTTGAACGCTAACAGACCTGATAAAACAACTTCTAAATCAACTGAAACAACAAGCAAATCACTCAACTCGGAAACAGTATCTTCTTCGGAGGAAACTTTGAACTTTAGTCAGTCACAAGAAGCTCAAGATAACTTTGTGCAGCAGAAGTCGAATTCAACAATGCGAAAACATTGTCCGGGGCAGAAGGGTTCATCAGAAAAAACGATAGGCCATAACATATCGAACCCGGTATTTAATCCCATTTCGAATACTCCAATCGACAGCTCCAATCAACCAGTAACAAACGGAAAAGCATTGACGGGTTTTATATGCAGCCTAGCGGGGCTATTTGCTTTCGGATCAATATTTGGAACAATCGCCATTATATTTAGTGCAATTGGATTGAGTAAGATAAAAAAAGACCCTATTAAATGGAAAGGTAAAGGCATGGCTATCGCAGGGCTTGTAATTGGTATTGTTGACATAATTGCCTCTCTTTTATTATTGGCACTAATACTTTAATTTTACAATTCCAATTCACATACTGAATCCATTAACGGCTTTTAATCTAGTTAATCACCAATTAAACAAATCAATATGACATCGTCAATAAAAATCTTCGTTTTTGTAATTACAACAATTGCATTATCGTCGTGTGCTAAAGTATTTTATAGTCCTGATGCCTATACCCTGGCGCATAGTCAAAAGAACATTGCAATTATTCCCCCATCGGTTTCTATAGCAGCCAGTAAGAAGATTGACGCAGAATCCATGAAGGAACAGCAAAAAACGGAATCTGTAAACTTTCAAAAGGAAATGTATTCATGGATGCTGAAAAGAAAAACACAAGGCTCGATCACTCAAGAAGTTCAAGATTTGGAAACTACAAATGCAAAATTAAAGAAGGCCGGGTACCCTGAGAATCCATTGACGTCTGCTGAAATGTGTGAAATTCTTGGCGTAGATGGGGTCATGACCTCTAATTT
>JAIYBR010000264.1 GCA_027488435.1 Flavobacteriales bacterium | reverse complement strand
CGCCACTCGCCACTCGCCACTCGCCACTCGCCACTCGCCACTAAACAAAAAACCGGCCCCCATTCGGAAACCGGTCTTGTTTATCAGTTTAAGCGCTTCGGGTCACATCAATACCCGCGGTATTTTCACTCAATTCAGGCAATGATAGAAGGTCGGATACCCCCAGTCATTTTCGCTCAATTGAATCGCCTCAAACCTTTTGATGTTGATGCGAATCTTGCATCGACGATCATTTGAGTATGGTTTTTTTTTCATAGGTGAAGAAAAATAAAGTTAGGTCGTGTGGTTTAACGCGACCGCTCCTGTAAAGGTTTCATCTATGCGTGAAAAATGTAGATCCGTTGAAAGTTGAAGGTTGATGATTGAAAGTTCACGTAAGCCAACCTGCAACTTTCAACCTGCAACCTGCAACCGACTCAACCGCCGTTAATCAATGTCCCACGAATACCCCATCAGCCAATTGCACCGCCGCCCCGAAAGCGGCCGCATCCATATTCAATTCGACTCCCAGATGCTGCAAATGATGTATCATCATCTCGGTTGGCATGTTGCCCGTGAGTTTGTCGGTGGCCATGGGGCAACCTCCCAATCCTTTGATGGCTCCATCAAATCGCTTGCAACCTGCCTGAAGTGCTGCATCCATTTTCTCAATGCAACTTGCCGGTGTGCTGTGCAGGTGTGCTCCGAACTCTACCTCGGGAAGCGATGGAATGAGTGTGCTGAACAAGGCACCAATGCTATCGGGAGTTGCTATTCCAATCGTATCACTTAATGCCAAGATGCGAATTCCAAATTCCCTGTGAAGGCGATCGCACCAGTGCACGGCCAGCTCGGGACTCCATGCATCACCATACGGATTTCCGAAGCCCATCGAAATGTAGACGACCAACTCTTTGTGGTTTCGGGCGCAGATATCCGCAACCTCACCCACCCGCGCAAGCGACTCCTCAATGCCGGCGTTTGTGTTGCGCTGCTGAAATGTTTCGGAGATGGAAAACGGATAACCCAGGTAATGAATCTCGCCAAACTCCGCTGCGTCTTGTGCGCCTCTTGCATTGGCCACGATGGCGAGCAACTTCGATTTCACCTCGCTCAAATCGAGCTTCGAAAGCACCTCTGCCGTATCGCGCATTTGCGGTATGGCCTTCGGCGAAACAAAACTCCCGAAATCAATCGTATCGAATCCCACACGCAACAAATGGTTGATGTAGTTCACCTTTGCTTCCGTCGGAATCCATTCGCTGATTCCTTGCATGGCGTCGCGGGGACATTCGATGATTTTGATGTCGTTCATTCAACAAAAATAAAGTGCCTGCGTCTAAAATGTTCCCACGGCTGAAGCCGTGGGCCGGAAAGCCTTGGGCTGTTCATGGGACAACCAAGAAGAAAACCGCTAATTTGCAAGCCATCACCATTCGTCACTCGTCACTCGTCACTCGTCACTCGTCACTCGTCACTCGTCACTCGCCACTCGCCCCGATACTCCCCCCCCGCATCATACACCTTCGCCTGCTTGGCCACGTCGAAATAGCGATTGCCTCGCGGATCGTTGCCGACTCCGGCCAGATAGGCCCAGTTTCCCCAATTGCTGGCTACGTCATAATCGATGAGCTGCTCTTCAAAATAGGATGCGCCCAAACGCCAGTCCAGTTTCAAATCGTTGCACAAATAACTCGCTACGATCTGTCGGCCGCGATTACTCATAAAGCCGGTTGAGCGCAACTCATTCATGTTGGCATCCACAAAGTCGACACCTGTTTTGCCATTCACCCATCGTTGCAATGCGTTCGCATCATCAATGGTAGAGGGTGGTCTCTGTTGGATGCCTCCCTTCTGAAAAAACCTAGACTTGTGTTTCTTCATGGCAAAACGGAAATAGTCGCGCCATATCAATTCGAAAATCAGCCAATAGGTGGAGTCATTGGCTCCGTGCTTTCCCTCGTATTCTTTCACCATGAAATAAATCGTGCGCGGGGAAATACATCCCATGGCGAGCCACGCAGAAAACTTCGAGGAATAATCGGCGCCCAGCAACCCGTTGCGCGTTTCCTTGTAATTCGACAAACAACCGGAGTCGAGCAAGTAATGCTGCGCGCGTTGCAGGGCGGCCCGCTCTCCTCCGCGAAACTCCAGCACGGCTCTGTTGTCGAAACGCGGCTCTTCAACTTGCAGACTTTTCAAATCGGGCACGCGCGTGGGTTTCAGCTCGGGTGTTGGAATTACGGCGGGAGTTGCAAATTCCTCTCGAACGCTGGCATCGCGCTCGGCTCGTTTGCGAAAGTCTGTAAACACTTCCGGAATATCGCGCACGCTGAACGGCAGATCGTCGGGGTGAAACAGCGTCGAGGTGCTGGTTACCGTCCATTCAATGCGCAGTTTGTTCAACGCTTGTGCGACGGCTGCCTGTGTTCTCAGCTCATACGTGCCCACTTCCTTCTTGGCGAACACCTCCGACACGCCATACTCAGCAGCCATTTTCGGAAGCACTTCTTCTGCTCTTCCCCACACTAGTTGCAAGTGCGCATTCAAGGCCAACAGCGACTGCTGCAGATCCACCAACGACTCCAACAAAAACTGCAACCGCCGTGCGCCCATGCGTTTGAATCCGAACTGCTCTTGCTGCATCGACTCCCAATCAAAGCAATAGACCGGAACGATTGAATCATGTCGTTGAAGCGCTGCGTGCAGCAGCTCATTGTCTCTCAATCTCAAATCGGTAGTAAACCAAATCAGCGCAGTTCCTTTTCCCATCGGTAGTTAAACAGCGGGCGGGGGGTTAATGTTCGGGAAAGGATTATAGGGGTGTAGGATTGTAGGATTATAGGGGGCGCCAACCTTCAACTTTCAACTTTCAACCTTCAACTTCAGTCAAGCAGCTAGGATTATAGGAGTGTAGGATTATAGGATTGTAGGGGG
>JAIYBR010000292.1 GCA_027488435.1 Flavobacteriales bacterium | reverse complement strand
GGTGAGCATGCAGCGTGAGGGCATGGAATTGCTCGACGACGCGAAAGTGAAAATCATGAACTACCTCGAGGCCAACGGCGGCTATGTTCGCCTCAACGACGATACAGATCCGGAAGAAGTAAAACTGCGCCTGCATATGTCGAAGAAGACCTTCAAAAAGGCGGCAGGCATGCTATTCAAGGAGGGAAAGATATTGCTCACCAAAATGGGCATAAAATTCAATAAGACCGGCGAAATCCCCGAAGGTTGGGAGAATACCAAGCTGCTTTCAGAAGAGGAGGGAGATGGTCCATCCGTAAGACCCGCCAGGGCTCCCAAAAAGGAGGCGCCGGCAGAAACGGAGTGGGTCGACAAACCATTCGTTCCAAAAACAAAAGCGCCCATTACTCGCCCTCAAAAGCCAAGAGACAGCGAGCCGGAGCGCCCGCGTGCGACAGACGATGACAAGCCGCGAAGCGATCGTCCTAAGAAAACACTTACGTTTAAAGGCAAGTAGTAAGCATGCACGTGTGGTCGTACATCACATCGTTCCTGGCGTTTGATTCCAAAGCGCCCTTCATTTTTACGGCTGTCAACTTTTGGATCTTCTTCGCGCTCGTGCTCGTTGTAGATGCTTTCGTGCATCGCAACCGACTGCTGCGCCATTCGTTCCTTTTCATTGCCAGTATCTTCTTTTATTACAAGACGACCGGGCTGTTTTTTCTGCTGCTCCTCTTCACTGCAATATGGGATTTTTTAGTAGGTAAAAAGATTGCCTCAACGGAAAATGCAATAGCAAAAAAGCGATGGCTAGCAGTGAGCGTGTGCATGAATCTGGCTGTGCTGTTTTATTTTAAATACGCCTACTTCTTCACCGATATCTACAACTCCATGACGGGCAGCACGGGCAGTGTTTTCAATGTGCTGGCCTATTGGAGCAATGGTTTTTTCGGTTCGCACTTCGAGGTCGACAAAATCATTCTACCCATCGGTATTTCGTTCTTTACGTTTCAAAGCATCAGCTACACAGTGGAAGTGTATCGAGGCACACTCAAGCCGGTAGAGCGCTTCACCGATTTTGCATTCTTCGTTACGTTCTTTCCACAGCTTGTCGCCGGGCCCATTGTTCGTTCCACCGATTTAATTCCGCAGCTCTACAAAGAATATCAACTCACACGCGCTGAATGGGGCTTGGCAATCTTCTGGATTCTCAATGGTTTCATCAAGAAAATTCTACTGGCCGATTATATCGCCGTGAACTTCATTGATCGGGTTTTTGCCAATCCAACTTCCTACACGGGTTTCGAAAACCTGATGGCTATTTATGGCTATAGCTTGCAGGTATACGCCGACTTTTCAGGTTATACCGACATGGCTATTGGCGTGGCGTTGCTCATGGGTTTTCATCTCACCAAGAATTTCAATTCGCCCTACAAGGCTGTCAGCGTAGCCGACTTCTGGCGCCGGTGGCACATGTCGCTTTCCAACTGGCTGCGCGATTATCTCTACATACCGCTAGGTGGCAATCAAGCGGGAACCATCGGCACTTACTTCACATTGACGATAATCGTATTAGTGGTTGGAGCGCTTGCATCGTCATGGATGGTTATAGCCGTGGGCGCGGGAGTTATGGCAATTGCGCTGCTGGTGGCACAGTGGATTAAATCGTTTGCTACATGGCTCAACACGAATTTGAATTTGATGATTACCATGATCATCGGCGGCTTGTGGCATGGCGCAAGCTGGAACTTCATCATTTGGGGAGCGCTCAATGGTTTCGCACTTGTGTTCTATAAATTGTGGAAGAAGATCAGCCCGTGGGAAAATCACAAGGACAAGTGGTATGTGCGCGCATGGGTTATTTTCCTGACGTTTTCTTTCATCACGCTTACACGCGTGTGGTTTCGTGCAGGCAGCAATACTTCATGGACCGGGCTCGATGAGCAACACGATATCTGGTCGGAATTCTGGTCAGCCACTTCCATGCTCGAACAGATTTTCATGCACATGGATTGGTCTGTGGCGCCACAGGTTCTTATGGGCTACAGCACGGTCTTCTTAGTTGTGTTGTTTGGGATGATTGTGCATTGGTTGCCATCTCAATGGAAAGAAAGTTATCGTTCGAAGTTTGCGATGCTTCCCATTCCCGCGCTCGCATTGGTTTGTATCGGTGTAATTTTCTTTGCTTATCAAGTAATGTCGGCCGATATGCATCCCTTCATTTATTTCCAATTCTAACGGGTGGATCCTTGTAAGCAAGGCAATTGAAACTATTTTTGTCGTTCGTCGCTTTGATAATTAAAGGTTGGCGAGCAAACACACTACGCATGCAACAAACGCAAAGCAAGACGGGTAATGTATCCCATCTTCTCAGCCAACTCAACGAGTCGGCCACTTTGGCCATGGCTCGCCTTAGCCGCGAGCTCGCACAGCAAGGTCATCCCATCGTAAGCTTATCGCTCGGCGAGCCCGATTTCAATACGCCCGATTTTATCAAGGATGCTGCTAAAAAAGCAATCGACGATAACATTACACACTATCCGCCTGTAAACGGAATACCGGAAGTTCGCAAGGCAATAGCCGCGAAGTTCAAGCGCGATAACGGTCTTGACTATTCGCCTGAGCAAATCGTAATTTCAACAGGCGCAAAGCAAGCCATTGCCAATACGATTTATGCGTTGGTGAATCCCGGCGACGAGGTGATTATGCCAAGTCCATTTTGGGTGAGCTATGCAGAAATGGTGCGCCTTGTCGGTGGCATTCCGGTGATGCTTCCTGCGCCCGTGGAGCAGGACTTTAAGATTACTGCCAAGCAACTCGAAGAGGCCATCAACGATAAAACGAAACTCATCATTTACTCATCGCCGTGCAATCCGACGGGCTCGGTATACAGCCGTGAAGAGCTCGAAGCATTTGCTCATGTAATTGAGAAAAAGGAAGAGCTATATGTTATCAGCGATGAGATATACGAGCATATCAACTTCAGCGGTCGCACAGCTAGCATTGCATCGATTGGAAACATGATGGACCGCACCATTACGGTTAACGGTGTGTCGAAGGCGTTTGCCATGACCGGCTGGCGTATCGGATTTATAGGCGCGCCCAAGTGGATTGCAGATGCATGTAATAAAATGCAAGGACAGATTACCAGCGGAGCAAACAGTATTGCGCAAATGGCGACGAAGGCGGCGATGGAAGCCGATCCGGAGGTTATTCAACCGATGATCGAAACCTTCCGTAAGCGCCGCGATTTGGTGTTCGACTTATTGAAAGAAATTCCGGGAATCAAGCTTAACAAGCCGGAAGGTGCGTTTTATTTCTTCCCGGATGTCTCCTCCTATTTCGGCAAGAGCAATGGAGAACAAACAATCAATGACGCTACCGATTTATCGATGTATTTGCTGCGCACGCAACATGTAGCTCTCGTAACAGGCGACGCGTTTGGCGACGCCAACTGCATTCGCATTAGCTATGCAACTTCTGAAGATACGTTGAAGGAAGCCATTCGTCGCATTGCGGCTGGGCTTGCTCAATTGAAATAATAGACCATGACGAAAAACGAAATCACCGAACTGTTCTCACGATTTAATCATCTCACGGCGCTGATTGTAGGCGATGTGATGATTGATGCATACTACTGGGGAAAAGTAGATCGCATTTCTCCCGAGGCGCCTGTGCCCATCGTGCAAGTGCAGAAGCGTGAGAACCGCCTTGGCGGAGCAGCTAATGTCGCACTCAATGTAAAATACCTCGGTGCTAAAGCAATTATAGCATCGGTAGTGGGCGACGGAAGTAAGGGCGATGTGTTTCGTTCAACCTTGAAGGAAAATGGATTTTCGACAGAAGGAATCATCGATTCGCCCGAGCGTATGACGACGGTGAAAACGCGTGTGATCAGTCAAGGTCATCATTTATTGCGCATCGATGAGGAAATTACATCGCCGCTTAGTTCTACCGACGAGCGTCATTTGCTCGATTGCATCAAGAACATTCTCGAGCGTCAAAAAGTGGACGTTATCATTTTCGAAGACTACAACAAAGGCGTGCTCACCGAACGTGTCATTTCTACGGTGCTTTCATGGGCGGCAGAGCGCAGCATACCGACAGCTGTCGATCCGAAAAAGGACAATTTCTTCGCATACCAGGGCGCTACATTGTTCAAGCCGAATTTGAAGGAATTGAAGGAAGGACTCAAAGTCGAATTCGATAAAAATGACTTCCGGGCATTGAAGTCGGCAATCGACGCGCTCGAGCAGCAATTGTCGAATAAGGTGACCATGGTTACTCTTTCCGAACTGGGAGTGGTTGCCAATCATGCTTCGGAGTTTTTTCATGAAAAGGCGCATCAACGTGAAATAATGGACGTGAGCGGTGCCGGCGATACGGTTGTCAGTGTGGCCTCGTTGGCCATGGCAGCCGGTGCAAAGCCATTCGTTTACGCCGCCTTGGCCAATATAGCCGGCGGATTGGTGTGTGAAAAAGTGGGCGTTGTGCCTATCGATAAGGAAGTGCTCATTCAAGAGGCTATTGCGAAAATGGTAACGAACAATTGACCCCATTAACCTGTTATCATTCGTGCAACAAGTAAAACCGTATTCTCAGGAGGGCGAAAAGAAGCAGCAAGTGGCTGAAATGTTCAATAACATTTCGCACTCCTATGACTTTCTTAATCATTTCTTCTCTCTCGGTATCGATGTACTTTGGAGAAAGAGGGCAATCCGAATTCTCCGACAGGAAAATCCAAAACTCATATTGGATGTCGCCACCGGAACAGGCGATTTTGCCCTCGAAGCAGTGCGCATGAAAATGCAAGGTGCTCAAATAATAGGTGTCGATATAAGCGCCGGTATGATTGAAGTGGGCAAGAAAAAAGTGGCTGCCAAAAAGCTCGAGCATGTTATCACATTTCAGATAGCAGACTCAGAAAACTTACCTTTCGAAACCGGACATTTCGATGCTTTCACCGTTGCATTTGGTGTGCGCAATTTTCAGGATTTACGCAAAGGAATGAATGAGATGTTGCGCGTGTTGAAACCCGGAGGAATGGGCGTCATTATTGAGTTTTCACGTCCGAAACGTTTTCCAATAAAGCAATTGTTTTCATTCTATTTCAAGTTTATCATGCCAACTATTGGAAAGTTGGTTTCGAAAGATGCGCGGGCATATACTTATCTCCCCGAGTCGGTCGATGCGTTCCCTTCCGGGAATGATTTCGTAAAGGTTATGACTGATTGTGGCTACCGCGACTGTCAATGCATTCCATTAAGTGGTGGTATTGCCAGTATTTATATCGGTAAGAAATGAAAGTGGATGTATGGCCTTCGGTTCTTGCAGGTCGAGTAGATGCTCCCGGTAGTAAAAGTGATGCACAACGTATGGTTGCATGCGCGCTTCTGGCCAAGGGTACTTCTGTCATACACCGATTTCCACAAGCCGACGATTGTGAAGCTGCGCTTCGCGTAGCACAGGATCTTGGTGCAATCATAACCCGCACAGGATCGAGCATTGAAATAAAGGGTGGTTTTCCACAAGCCTTTATCTCCGGCATTCGCAATCCAAAGGATGTTATTGACTGCGGTGAGTCCGGGCTTTCTTCCCGCATGTTTGCCGCGATTGCCTCGCTGAGCGAAGAACCAGTATCAATCAGCGGTGTAGGATCTTTGTTGCAGCGACCCTTCGATAATTTAATTGAGGCACTTGAGCAATGTGGTGTGCATGTTCAATCAGATGATGGTTGCTTGCCGTTGCGTGTTCATGGCCCTATGAAGGGTGGGCATATTCACCTCGATGCTTCTGTTTCTTCTCAATTCCTTACAGGCTTGCTCATCGCACTTTCACGCGCATCCGAACCATCTGTGGTGGAGGTAAGTAATCTCAACAGCAAGCCCTACATCGATCTTACGCTGAGTGTGCTCTCTCAATTCGGTGTCGAAATCGCTCATGAGCAGTACCGTCGTTTCCACATTTCACCGAAGGCTTTCAAAGCTAACGAGCTCACTGTTCCTGGCGATTGGAGTGGTTCTTCGTTTTTACTTGTTGCAGGCGCCATCTGTGCAGATGAAGGTTTGACGGTAGATAATCTGAAGTTTGAGTCTGCTCAGGCCGATGAAGCGGTGTTAAATGCATTGCGAGCAGCCGAAGTTCGTTTTGAAATGGGAGAGAATAGTGTACGCGTCTGGAAGTCTGAAATACGTGCATTTGAGTTTGATGCCACAGATTGTCCTGATCTTTTTCCTCCATTAGTTGCACTGGCCGCTTTTGCTGATGGTGTCACGGTGCTGCGTGGTGCTTCACGTTTAATTCATAAGGAAAGTAATAGAGCGAAAACCCTTCAGCAGGAATTTGCCAAAGCGGGAATTCGTATCGTGCTTCGCGATGATGAAATGAAGATTTATCCGGCTGCCATCCGTTCGGTGCTGTTGCATTCGCATGGAGATCATCGCATCGCAATGGCAGGTGCACTGCTGGGCATGGGGGGAGCGCACATGGCGATTCAAAATGCGTCTGTTGTTGCCAAGTCGTTTCCTGGTTTTTACCTTCTTATGAAGTCACTTGGTGCACGAATTACAGGGGCTTAGTCTGAGCGTAACTTGCGCTTTTGACGATATATTCGCGAATACATTAAAAGTAACCTAGTCTTTATGCAATTCTCTGCAGCGCAAATTGCCGGTATGCTTCAAGGAAGCGTTGAAGGTGATGCTCTACAATTGGTGAGCGGACTCTCCAAAATTGAGGAGGGAAAGCCGGGCACTTTGACCTTCTTGGCCAATCCAAAGTACACTGAGCATATCTATAACACGGGCGCCAGTATTGCGATTGTGGCGAATGATTTTCATGCTGAAAATCCATTGCCTGCAACATTGACGTTGATTCGTGTGAGTGAACCCTACGCTTGTTTCGCAAAGCTTCTCGAAGCGTATCATCAACTTCGACAACCCAAGGTCGCTATTAGCGATAAGGCTCATGTCGATGCCTCTGCCATCGTTGAAGAGAATGTATATCTGGGCGAATTTGTCACCGTAGGTGAAGGAGCGCGCATTGCCAAAGGAGCGCGTATTTATCCCAACTGCTACATTGGTCCTTATTCAGTCGTGGGTGAAAACACTGTTATATATGCCGGTGCGCGCGTATATAACGATTGTGTTGTGGGTGCGAACTGTACGCTGCACAGCGGTGTAATCATTGGCAGCGATGGATTTGGTTTTGCACCAAACTCGGAAAACAACTATCAGAAAGTGCCACAGATTGGCAATGTTATTCTCGAAGATCATGTAGAGGTTGGCTCAAACACCACTATCGACAGAGCTACTCTTGGTTCTACCATCATTCGCAAGGGAGTGAAACTCGATAACCTCATTCAGGTAGCACACAACGTGGAGATTGGAGAAAACACTGTAATCGCGGCGCAAACCGGAATTGCTGGCTCAACGCGCATCGGGCGCAATTGTATGATAGGTGGCCAGGTCGGAATAGTGGGCCATATTTCCATTGCCGACGGAACCAAGATTGCGGCGCAGAGCGGTGTTGCGAAGTCTATCACGGAGCCCGACACCATCGTTCAAGGTTCTCCTGCATTCCGTATACTCGACTATAAAAAGTCGTACATCGGTTTCATGAAGCTGCCCGAATTGATGCACGATTTGGCTCAATTACAGAAAAAAATCGAGGGGTAGTTATCCATGTCGAACAGTCGTTGGCATGAGTTAAGGTGTTTTCTTCAGCACACTTGGCGGGCAAGAGGCCCGCATGGTGTTCATTCACCTTTTGTTTACAATCTAATCACGCGTGTACTCAAGAGTACATTCAAAGTTCCTCATGCCGAAGCCATCCGTCGCGAACGGAAACGGCTGTTGAATTGCTCTGATGAATTAGAGGTTCTTGACTTTGGCGCGGGCAGCCGAGTTCATCGTGGAACCAACAGGAAGGTGCGTGAAATAGTAAGAACGGCTCTTCAGCCTGCTTCGCATGCGCGCGTGTTGGCCTTGTTGGCCTTACATGCTAAGGCGAAAAACATCCTTGAAATGGGGACTTCGCTGGGCATAACGACTGCTAGCATCGCTTCTGCGTTGCCGGATGCACGGATCTACACAATAGAAGGCTGTGCGAACATTTCTGTTCAGGCTAATCGTGTGTGGGAGCAGTTAGGTTTGACATCAATTGATCTTACAACCGGCAGTTTTTCGGACGTATTAGATAGTGTTTTGAATCGGATGCCCTCTGTCGATTTTGTGATTATCGATGGCGATCATCGCGGACAGGCATGCGTGGAGTATCTGGAGATGATTTTGCCTTTCACGCATGAGAATACGGTTATTGTTCTCGACGATATTTATTGGTCGTCTTCCATGACGGGGGCTTGGGAAACCATCATTCAAGACAGCCGATTCTCGCTGACCTTAGACTTTTTCGATTTCGGAGTGCTTTATCAAACCGCAGGACGTGTCAAGGAGCATTTCGTATTGAAAAATCCGTGGTAGAAATCACGGGCATCTAGTCGAATTACACTATTTAAGATACTATAAGGAATTGTTGATTGTCACACGCATACGGGCGACTATTTTTGTGCGCACTAATTAAATTTAAACCATGATGAAAAATTTTATAATTATTGCGATGCTGGCATTGCCTGCACTTGCAATAGCTCAAGACAAGAAAGTTGCTGCAACACCTCCTGCTAAGCCACAGGAAAGCAAGTTTGCTATAGCCAATCCCGAAACCATTTTCCTAGAGTTAATCATTGCAGTGAACCCTTCAGGTGTTCAAACTATCCGTGCTGATTTTGGTCGCGAGATTTTGGTCGGACTTGTAGATAAGGAGCTAATCAAGCAACTGACTGAAATGCGTTCTATGGTATTTCCAACAGTACCCGACGCTATGAATTATCTTTCTTCACTGGGCTATAAGTTCCAGCAGAATTACGTCACCTACGATAAAGAAAATAAACCCGATGCAACTCATATGGTGTTTGAAAAGCGCATGCCACGCCGCCAATCGGATGGTAAGCCACGTCCGGAAAACACAAAGGAGGTAGAGGAAGGCACAAAGCCTGCACCGGCTCCGGGTCCGCAGCCGAAGATTACACCGAAGGAATCGAAAAAGAAGTAACTAAAAGGGCCCCTTGAATGGGGCCTTTTTTTTGAACATCTTTGAGAGCTGATTAAAAGTAAATCCTAGATAGTTTTTTCGATGCATAAAGAGAAAATAGCCCTACGAGTTTTGTACGTGCTTGCAATCTATGTTTTGTTGCAGCTCCTTTGGTGGGGCTACCAACTCGTGGAACTCAATGCACGTATTATTATGCAACAAGAGTCAGATCTTCATGCGCAATATCAGCTGTTGCGTTCGAAGGTTTGGATGGTAGCAGGAGAAGGCATTGTTTTCTTTATTCTGTTAGCTGTAGGTTTTCGATATATCAAACGTACTGTTTCACGCGAACTGGCAATGGCTAGAAAGGAGAAGAATTTTCTGCTCTCTGTGACGCATGAACTGAAGACACCCATCGCGGCCGTGAAGCTTTTTCTTGAAACCCTGCAGTCGCGCAATCTGACTGAAGAAAAACGATTGGAGCTTCTACAGCAGTCTGTGCAGGAAACCAAAAGACTTCAGTCGCTTACCGAAAATATTTTAATGGCCGCACGTCTTGATGGCCGCAAGGAGGCCATTACATCGTCAGTCGTAAACTTGACTGATCTTGTTCATCAGGAGGTTCGCAGATTTGAAAAATTGGGTGGAGTATTCATTGAATTTATAACCGATAAGGATATAAAAGTGAAGGGCGACGAGCAAATGCTATCGGTTTTAATCAGCAATTTGATTGACAATGCGCTCAAGTATGGTTCTAACAAACCGATACAAGTTCATTTGAGTCAGTCGGCAACCCATCTATCGCTTTCAGTTTCTGATAATGGTCCGGGAATTCCCATGGGTGAAGAGAAACGTATCTTCGAAAAATTTTATAGAATCGGAAACGAGGAAACGCGCTCTTCGAAAGGAACGGGCTTGGGACTGTTTATCGTAGAGGCTGTTGCAAGAATGCACTTTGCCGAAGTTTCGGCCGCCAATAGGTCGGAGGGCGGCGCATCATTTTCCGTTAAATTTAAAAAGTAGCCAAGAATTATGAGCAAGAAAGTATGTTTAGTCATTCTCGATGGTTGGGGCAATGGCGATTTGAATACAGGTAATGCCGTGCATAGTGCGAAGACGCCCTTTGCTGATTATCTCACTCAACGATATCCTTCATCGACCTTGCGCACCGATGGCGAGAATGTAGGTTTACCCGAAGGTCAAATGGGCAACAGTGAAGTGGGGCATATGAATATCGGAGCAGGACGTGTTGTCTACCAGGATTTGGTCAAAATCAATGTCGCGATTCGCAATGGTGAATTTGCCCAGAACACTGTTTTACGCGATGCGTTTAACTATGCAAATCACCAGCGTAAGCGTGTTCATTTGATGGGCTTGATCAGCGATGGCGGTGTGCATTCGCACATCAATCATATAAAGGCATTGTGTGATATCGCTGCTTCTTATTCCGGAGTTGAAACCTTCATTCACGCATTTACAGATGGCCGCGATACAGATCCAAAAAGTGGTTTGGCATTCATACAAGAGGTCGAAAATCATATTGCCGATAAGCCGGTAAAATTCGCATCTGTGTGTGGTAGGTATTATGCTATGGATCGCGATAAGCGCTGGGAACGAGTGAAGCGTGCCTTCGATGCACTTGTGGAAGGAAAGGGAAAATTCTGCAACAAGGCGTCCCTTGCCATTGAACAGTCCTATGCGGCTGGTATCACCGATGAGTTTATGGAACCAACAGTTATAATTGATGAGAACAATCGGCCACTCGCTACAATTCATCCCGATGATGTCGTCATATGTTTCAATTTCAGGACAGATCGCTGCCGTGAGATAACTGAAGTCCTCACACAAGTAAACATGTCTGAGCATGGCATGAAGGCAATGCCGTTATACTATGTGACGATGACCAACTACGATGATTCATACACGGATGTGAAGGTGGTTTACGATAAGGATAATTTGAATCAGACGCTTGGCGAGGTACTCGAGCGAAATGGAATTTCACAGATTCGAATTGCAGAGACAGAGAAGTATCCACACGTGACATTTTTCTTCAGTGGCGGACGAGAAAAGGAATTTGAAGGAGAAAGGCGGCTGATGGTTCCTTCACCGAAAGTAGCCACCTACGATTTGCAACCCGAGATGAGTGCGCATGGTATTGCAGATGCTATCTGTGCGGAAATGCGAAACGACCCGGCGGGATTCATATGTCTCAACTTCGCCAATCCGGATATGGTGGGACACACCGGGGTTTTCGAGGCAATTGTAAAGGCAGTTGAAACGACTGATTCTTGTTTGAAGCAAGTTGTGGAGACCGGTTTGGAGTGCGGGTATTCATTCATGATTATAGCCGATCATGGCAACGCCGATTACGCCGTGAATGCAGATGGTTCTCCCAACACAGCGCATACAACCAATCCGGTTCCTGTTTGGATTATCGATGAACAAGTTTCGCACGTGAATGCAGGTAAATTAGCTGATGTAGCACCTACAATTCTCAAAATGTTGGGAGTTGCGCAGCCTGCTGAAATGACGGGCACCGCACTATTCTGATTAGTCACTCCATTCGATGGTCATCTTTTCGATGCGCTGAATCAGTGCCTCAGAGCTCATTTGCTCACGAAGTCGATCTACCAAAATGGGAAATGAAAGTGGTGTCGGTTTGGTGGGGTTCTGCATTACAGTTCTTTGTCGCTGCATGCGTTCAAGGGCTTCGCGAGTGCGCGTATATTCCAGCTGTTGATGCACCACTTCATCGAGTGCTTGCCTTAGAAGCAAATTGTCGGGTTCGTATGATTCGAACACTTGATAGATGAGCTGTGAAGAGTTTTGCAAATGACGATCCTTGATTTTCTGTCCCGGATAGCCTTTGAAAACTAATCCGGCAATGGCAGCTATATCGCGAAATTTTCGCTTGGCCATTTCGCTTGCATTTATTCCGGCGAGTATATCCTGCTCGAGCATTTCCGTCGAAAAAAGTCCTGTCTCTATGAATTGTTCAAGCGGTACTTTCTGATCGCTAAGCAATTCAAAACCATAATCGCTGTAAGCGAGCGAGAAACTGATGCTCATTTTTTTACCGATGCGATAGGCGATAAGTGCAGCTATTCCTTCGTGAACCGATCGGCCTTCGAACGGATAAATGAGATGATGATATCCTTCATCGGTTTCAAAAACTTCCAGGAGGAGCTCGTTTTCAAGTGGTACATGCGAACGCATGCGCTGAAGTTCCAAAATGGGTTGAACGAAGGAAAGCTCAGGGTGTGTTGCAAACAAATGACTCACTTCTTTTTCGGCGGCATCTAATTGCTTTCGAAGCATCGTGCTCATTTGAGAGGATAGAGGCAATCTTCCTCCCAACCACACCGGTGTGCGCCCGTTGGTTGAATTCGATTTGCGAACAAACGCCGTCATATCCTTAACCTTGATCAGTTGAAGACTGAGTCCCGCAAACCAAAAATGATCGCCTTCTTCCAGTTGAGAAACGAATGATTCTTCGACATGTCCGAGCATACCGCCTTTGCGAAGTTTGACAAGCATCAGCGTGTCGCTAACGATGGTCCCTATCGACATGCGATGCCGATTGGCGATTCGTGCTTGATCAATCGTATAAAGCCCATCTTTCAATACAATCTTCGAGTATTCACTATAGCTGCCCAGTGAATTTCCTCCAACTGCAGCGAAGCGCACTACCCATTGCCATTCAGCATCGGTTAATTCTGAAAAGCAGTAAGTCCCTTTCACTTCCTGGAAGGTTTTGTCACTATCGAAACCCTCACCGCATGCCAGTGTCACAATGTATTGAATCAGCACGTCGAAACAGAGGGTAAGTGGTGGTTTGCTCTCGAGATAGTTCTCTTCTATGGCTTGTCGCAGTGCCGAGGCTTCAATTAGCTCAAGCGAGTGAGTGGGCAAGAAGTAGATCTTACTTTTTGAATCGGGACGGTGACCGCTTCTTCCTGCTCGTTGCACAAAGCGGGCAATCCCTTTTGGTCCTCCAATTTGTATGATGGTTTCCACCGGCGCGAAATCCACGCCGAGGTCCAAGCTACTTGTACAAATTACTGCTTTCAGTCGGCCCTCATAAAGCGCTGCTTCTACCCAGGCTCTTATTTCTTTGCTAATGCTGCCATGATGCATAGCCATGACGCCCGCAAGCGATGGGTCGAGTTCGAGCAATGTGCGATACCAAATTTCGCATTGTGATCGCACATTGGTGAAGATGAGTGTAGAGGTGCTTTGATGAATGACAGGTAATAGATTTTTCGCCAGGCGCGTTCCTAAATGTCCGGCCCACGGCATGCGTTCCGCTTTTTCGGGAAGTATCGAGATAACCTCATATTCCTTGCGCGATTCACTGCGAATAAGGGTGCCATGAGTGGTCGCGCCCAGCAGGCATTGCATGGCTTCCGTCAAATTGCCTATGGTCGCCGAAATACCCCAAACCAGCAGATCCGGTGAAATTTTCTTTAAGCGACTCAAGGCAAGTTCAACCTGCACGCCTCGCTTGGTTCCCATCAATTCGTGCCATTCGTCTGCAACAAGTACTTCCAAGTGACCGAATAATTCGCTTGCGTTTGTAGAGCAGAGCATAAGATGCAAACTTTCAGGTGTTGTAACCAGAATGTTGGGAAGTGATTTAAGTTGTTGTGCTCGTCGCGATTGTCCCGTGTCTCCAGTTCGGATGTCAGTGGTAAGCGAGCTGTTCAGTCCGGCAATTGCTCTATTGGCGGACTTCTCTATTTCGGTGGCTAAGGCGCGAATGGGAGTAATCCAGAGTAAACGTAGTCCCTTAATTTTTTTTTCGGTATTTCGATGGCGCGCGATAGTGGGAAGTAAGCCTGCGTAGGTTTTTCCGCTGCCTGTAGGCGCATTGATCAGTCCATGTTTCCCGCGCTCCTGTGCTCTCCAGCTTTCGAGTTGAAAGGAAGACGCATTCCACCCCATTGATTGAAACCAATGAATGCAGAAACCGGATGTTTCGGAAATTGAATGTTCGGAACTCAATATTTTTTCCTCATTTTTGCGTCGGCGGAAGCTAATCCGGTTTAGGCATTATTTTGGATTCGACTTCCAACAAACAATAGAAAACATGAAAAAGTTATTTCCTTTTTTGATTTTGGCGTTCTTCGCAGCGTCTGTATCACAAGCACAAACAGAAAACGATTACAAAGATCTGCTCACCCTATTTGTTACCGAGAAGTACGAAAAGTGCCTTTACAAGGCAGAAGGATATACCCTCGATGAGAAGACCAAAAAGGATCCATTACCGTATATGTTCATGAGCCGTTGCTTTTACGAAATGTCTAAGCGCGACGAATTCAAGGATAAGTATCCGAATGCGTTCAAGGACGCCATGAAGTATATATCGAAATACGGTAATAAGGATAAGGAGAAAGTGTATTTATCGGAATACGAGGATTACATCGGTCAGATCCGTGCTGCAGCAATAGCGCAGGCTGAAACCATGATGGACACTCAGAAATACAGTAAGGCGAAGCAGCTTTACGATCAATTACTCGATATCAATCCAAACGATGCTGGCGCACAATTGATGATGGGTGTAGTTCAAGGATTGATGAAGGCAAAGAAAGAGTCTGAAACAGCTCTTGTGAAAGCCAAAGCCATCCTTACGGAGAAGAAGGCTGGCCAAACACTGGAGGAACTCAATTTGTTGAAGTATGCTCTAACTATGCATGCCACCAATTTGGCGGGCGCCAGTAAAACAGCAGCCAAGGAATGGTTGGATTTGGGATTGGAGTACTTCCCTGAGGACAAAGAATACAAAATAACCTACGACACGATTGTAGGATAATGAAAAGGGGCGATAAGCCCCTTTTTTGTTAGTCTCTGGGCGATTTGTTGAAAAGGATGTAGCCGAAATTGAAAAGAAAACTCCAGGGAGTTTCTTTCAGATCATAATAATTGGAAGCAAAACTGATAGGTCCAATGGGAGAGTGCAGCACAAGGGCCGCAGAGCCCGTGATGGTGACTCTCTGGCTTTTGGTATACATGGCTCTTCCATCTGAATCGCTCGAAATCAGATTGAGGGGGTTGAAGCCATAAGCTTCGAGGCGCAGTTCAATGTTTTTAGTGAAAGACACAATATTCATTAGTCCGTAAGCGGCGTAGTTGTGAGCCCGGAATTGGGGTAAGAAGAAAGTTCTGCTTTCCGGCAAAGGATTGAAGGCGGGGGCAACAATTAATGAAGTGATGTAATTGTTGAAGAATCCTTGATTGCTCCAAACTCCTTCCAGGAGAAATCCGGTTTTAGCGTGCTTAGTTCGAAGGAAGTAGTTGATGTAATTGAATTTTGCAGCTACCCAGTGATGCTTTTTATCGAACGATGATTTGATCTCTGAGGTAGATCCGGGTATTGTATGTTCCGAACCGTTTACCCATTTCACATCGAGATATAAATAGGTGCCCGCATTTGCAAATTGTTTTCTGTTCAATGTGCTGCGTTCGTAGGAAGCTCTGGTTATCCAGCCATTGAATTCGGTGCGGTCAGCAGTATCGGTTGAAATGAAGTTTTTTATTTGATAGTAGTCGTCGAATTGATTGGTATAGTATTGCTCTATTTTCGATACACCACGCACACCAACGGGAATACTTACACTTAGACTTCCGAATTGCTCATTAAGGAGGATGTAGGACGGCTTAATATCTTCAAAGAATGTAGCCAGGCTTTTGTAGTAATCCCAGCGGTTGAAAGTGAATCCGCCTTGAATTGAGAGCGGTATTCTGCCTGAAATGTCCCAGCGAATGTCGCTGTGGACTGACCCATAGAACCGACCGAAATAGCTGTTGGCTGTAAAGGTGGATGATGTATAGCCGAAGAGGTTGTACTTCACGCCGATAAACCCTGAATTGATCGACCTGGATGAAAAATTACCTCCGAGGGAAATGATAAAGTTTTTCTCTTTTTTGACATCTAAATCTAACCGATACAATTTGCTCTCAGGCCTTAATTGCGCCGACGGAAACACCGTGTTGATTTTGTCATCGCCGAACAACTTCAGATAGCTTTTTTTTAGATCATTGATGTGAAGCTGAGTTTGTCCTTTCACCATTATTTTTTGTACATATCGGCTTTGTGATTTTTTCAAACCGCGTATGGTAATTTCATCGACAACAAGTGGGGTGAATGTTTGCTGAAATGCAATGCGCTTTTGGTTTTTGGAAGCCAGGGTTTCCTCCCTCTTTATTAATTCCTTGATTAGGCCTAATTGAGCCAGTGTGGTCGTGTATCCTATTGCGATTGCTTCTTCGATTTTATCAAATTCGAATGTCGAGATATCGCCCAGCTGCGGCTCAACAATGAGGGCTGTTTCTGAATATTCTTGAATTTGAGAGCGGTAGAGAATCATGGCCTGCAATTGCGATATCAAATCATCATCGGATGCCTTCGGGTTACCACCTGAAACATTACAGCCGATTATAATGTCTGGTTTGAATTCTTTTTGGGCCACATCAACGGGGAAGTTGTTGTAGATGCCACCATCAAAGAGCAGTTTTCCATCGACTCGACGGGCGGGTATATAAAAGGGGTAGGTACATGAAGCTCGCGCGGCCACGTTGAGCGGGCCCTCTCGAAAAATGATTTCTTGTTTGTTTTCAATGTCGGCGGCGATGCAGCGAAATGGTATGTAAAGACTATCGAAATTTCCCTGGCAGGCTGCTTCCGGTTGGGTGAATGCTTCCATCAATTTCCAATCGAGCAACACAGGGTTAATCAAATTCGTTGGCAATGCAGTGTTAATCAAATTGTCTTTTGAAAGCCGGATAGCACCAAAGGATGCGTCGTGATCGGTGTTCTTGAAATAATAATCAAGCTTCTCTTTGCGACTCCCGGTTGACATGTCCAAAAATTCTTCCGTACGAACAAGGCTATCTATAAAAGCGACACTGTAACCTGAAGCGTAAAAAGCAGCTATGATTGCTCCCATGCTTGTTCCTGTGATATAATCCACAGGCACATTGTTATCTTCGAGCACTTTCAAGAATCCAACATGCGCTAAGGCAGTTGCCCCGCCCCCACTCAGAACAACCGCAACTTTCTGGGCCTCGGCTGATTTGAGCGAAAGAATCGCGATACAGACCAGGCAAAGTCTGCGCAGGATAGTGGATAGTTGGGGAAAAGCAATTTTCACGTCTCAAAAGTGCTACGGATTCTGCTAATTTTCAGTCCCGAAATTGGATTTTTCATCGTGTCATTGTTGCTTTCTTATTTCGTCGAAGAATTTTCGGTCGAAACGACACAATCGTGAGCCATACCATGATAGGGACTCCCCATTAAGCAAATAGATTCGAGTTCTGGGAAGTAGTTGTTGCAATTCCTTTATGTGCAGCGCTTTGAACGGATAAGGCTCACTCGATAGAAAGAGAATTTCCGGATCGGCCACCTGCAGTTCATCTTCCTTTAGAACAGGGTAGCGCGAGTCATGCCGGTCGGCAAAGACGTTGGTAAAACCTTGTCGGCATAGCATGTCGTGAATGAAAGTATCCTGGTTTATTGTCATCCAAGGGTTCTTCCAGATAAGATAACATGCCGTTGGTTTCCGTTCCAATGATTCAGTCGATTTAAAGACAGATTCAATGGCATTCACGATTTGTTTCGATTCGCGTATGCTCGAAGTAATTTCTCCCACAGCTTCTATCATCTCAATAGCCTGGTTCATATTTCGCACATCACTGACATAGGTGGGGAATCGCGATGCTAGCCATTCTATTTGAGATTGATCGTTTTCTTCTTTGTTGGCAAGGATGAAATCGGGTCTCATACGTGCAATCTTCTCTAGATTCAGGTTTTTTGTACCTCCCACAATTGTTTTTCGCTTTCTCCAGGTCGGCGGATGGACGCAGAATTTAGTGATACCCACTACCCGGTTCTCCAATCCTAAGTCGGCCAGCAATTCTGTTTGCGAAGGCACGCATGAAACTATTCTTTGCGGATTAATTGCCACATGGATGCTGCGTTGGGTTTGATCAGTGAAAACCAAGGGTGTGAAGTGTTGAAGTAATCGGCAAGATGCGACAAAAAGTACGTAGGAATTGGTTGCGCTGTCATAATCCATCGGCTGTAATCATGAAAACTGACACATTTTCAGCATTGTTTCGGAAAAAGTCCGATGGCAAGGTGGTTGAAAAGCGGTCCGCGACAAACAAACGAAGTCAAACAGAAAACCAATATCATGAGTAAAGTAATAGGAATCGATTTAGGAACCACCAATAGCTGTGTTGCCGTAATGGAAGGTAATGAGCCGGTGGTAATAGCCAACAGCGAGGGCAAGCGCACAACGCCTTCAGTTGTGGCTTTTGTGGAAGGTGGTGAGCGCAAGGTAGGTGATCCTGCTAAGCGTCAGGCCATCACCAATCCTCGTAAAACCATTTATTCTATCAAGCGTTTCATGGGAAGCAGCTATGATGAAAGTGCACGCGAAGCAGGGCGCGTACCATACGAAGTAGTTAAGGGAGATGGAAATACACCTCGCGTGAAGATTGACGATCGTAACTATACACCACAGGAAATTTCAGCAATGGTGCTTCAGAAAATGAAGAAAACAGCCGAAGATTATCTTGGGCATGAGGTTACGGAAGCGGTTATCACAGTTCCCGCGTACTTCAACGATGCCCAGCGCCAGGCTACCAAGGAAGCCGGTGAAATTGCCGGGTTAACCGTAAAGCGAATTATTAACGAACCGACAGCGGCCGCTCTGGCTTACGGTCTCGATAAGAAAGCACAGGATATCAAAATCGTAGTTTTTGACTGCGGTGGTGGTACACACGACGTTTCCATTCTCGAGCTTGGGGATGGTGTATTCGAGGTACTATCGACCGATGGTGACACCCACTTGGGTGGCGACGATTTCGACCAGGTAATTATCGACTGGTTAGTTCAAGAATTCAAGAATGAGAACGGCAATCAATTCGATTTAACGAAAGACCCAATGGCGCTTCAGCGCCTGAAGGAAGCGGCTGAAAAGGCGAAGATTGAACTTTCCTCGAGCACTTCCACGGAAATCAATTTGCCTTATATAATGCCAGTAGATGGTATTCCAAAGCACTTGGTGAAGACAATGTCTCGTGCCAAATTCGAACAACTCGCCGATAGCCTGATACTGCGCACCATCGCTCCCTGTGAAAGCGCGTTAAAGAAGGCGGGTATCTCAGTGAAAGATATCGATGAGGTGATTTTGGTGGGTGGTTCAACTCGAATTCCTGCTGTCCAAGATGCAGTGAAGAAGTTCTTTGGAAAGGAGCCTTCAAAAGGTGTCAATCCAGATGAAGTAGTTGCTGTAGGTGCGGCCATTCAAGGTGGTGTTCTTACCGGTGAAGTAAAGGATGTGTTGCTCCTCGACGTTACTCCTCTTGCCCTTGGTATCGAAACAATGGGAGGTGTTATGACCAAGCTAATTGAGTCGAACACGACCATTCCAACCAAAAAGAGCGAGGTGTTCTCGACAGCGAGTGACAACCAACCTAGTGTTGAAATTCATGTGTTGCAAGGTGAGCGCGCCATGGCGAAGGACAATCGCACCATTGGTCGCTTCCACCTCGATGGTTTGCCGTCTGCGCCTCGCGGAGTGCCACAAATTGAGGTGACTTTCGATATCGATGCCAATGGCATTATTCACGTTAGCGCAAAGGATAAAGCAACAGGCAAAGAGCAGAATATTCGCATCCAAGCTTCATCCGGTCTAAGCAAAGAAGAAATCGAAAAGATGAAACGCGAAGCGGAGCTGAATGCAGAGAGCGATCGTGCAGCGCGCGATCAGGCCGATACCATCAACCAGGCCGACACATTGATTTTCCAAACAGAGAAGCAGATGAAGGAATTCGGCGACAAGATTCCGGCAGACAAAAAGGAGCCTATCGAAAGCGCTCTTTCTGAATTGAAGCAAGCACATGCCGAGAAGGATGTGAATCGTTGCAAGTCGGCCATCGAAAACTTGAATAATGTGTTTGGTGCAGCGGCTACCGATATGTACAACGCATCATCCGATCAAGGTCAGGCTCAATCTTCAGGAAATGCTCAAGGCAATGATTCTGAAGTGACAGACGTCGATTTCGAAGAAGTGAAAGACGACAAGAAATAGTTTAGCTCGCATAATGGAAACAAAAGCCCGAAGGAAACTTCGGGCTTTTATATTTGCAAAAAGAATAAGCATGTTCTCTGAATTCAAGCAATTTGCCCTTCGAGGTAATCTTATCGATTTGGCACTTGCATTTGTCATTGGTGCCTCTTTTGGAAAGGTTGTATCAGCATTTATCGATGGAATGGTAATGCCTTTGGTTGGCTTGGTAGAGGGACATGATTTTTCCAATTTCTACATCGCACTTTCTGAAAATGTTCGTGTTGCAAGGCAATTGGCAGAGCAACAGGGCAGTGGTCTATCGCTTGAGAATGCCAAAGAGATAGGTCCGGTTATCGCCATTGGATCTTTTATTACCGTCGGTCTGGAATTTATCATCATAGCGTTTTTCATGTTCATTATAATAAAGACCATGAATAAGCTGCGTGGAGAAGAACAGCAGAAAGTGCCCGAATTGAGTCGCGCTGAGCAGCTACTCGAG
>JAIYBR010000195.1 GCA_027488435.1 Flavobacteriales bacterium | reverse complement strand
TGCTGCATATTGATTGTTTGTGCCACAGGCGGAGATGATGACCGCTAGTGGAATGGCGGCAATCGAGAATAGAGTTGATTTCATATGATTTGAATAGGTAGAGGCAAATCTAAGTGTTGGGTGTACACTTTGTGCTACTCATCTTCAATCACTCTGCTTATTTGAATCGGTTATGTATCACACGGCCCTCAATCCTATAATCCTACAATCCTTTTTAGCTACAACCCTTCATCTTAAATTTGCAACATGACTACCTCTCAATTCGACATGCAAGCTATTGTGGGCGTTGCAGTGCGTAAAGCTTGCTCAGATTTGTTTTCTGCTGTTCTGACAGATGGACAATTGCAATTGCAGAAAACCAGAAAGGAGTTTCCCGGGCACTTCACGGTAGTAGTGTTTCCGCTGACTAAAATTTCGAAGCTTTCTCCTGAAGCAACCGGTGAATTGCTTGGCAATTACATGGTCGAACAGGTGCCTTATGTAAGTGCTTTTAACGTTGTAAAGGGATTCCTGAACGTATCGATGAGCCAGGATTTTTGGAGCGGCTTTTTCACTGAAGCTCTTGCCAATGCGCGATTTGGATTTGCGCAAGAAGCGAGTGGGTCGCATGTGATGGTTGAATATTCTTCTCCAAACACCAACAAGCCTTTGCATCTAGGACACCTGCGCAACAATTTTCTGGGTTACTCGGTTAGTGAAATTTTGAAAGCAGTCGGGCATCGTGTCACAAAGGTGCAAATCATTAATGATCGTGGAATACATATTTGCAAGAGTATGGTGGCCTGGAAGAATTTCGGCAATGGTGAAACACCCGAGACTTCAGGACTGAAGGGCGATAAGCTGGTTGGCAAGTACTATGTAGAATTTGACAAGGCGCATAAGGCACAAATGAAAGAACTTGTGGCGACTGGCATGGACGAAGAACGGGCGGCGCAACAAACATCGGTTATGCAGCAAGCGCAAGAGATGCTGCGTTTATGGGAAGCGCGCGACAAAGAGACTATCGAGCTGTGGACGATGATGAATAGCTGGGTTTATGAGGGATTTACCTCTACCTACCAAGCAATGGGCGTCAACTTTGACAAACTCTACTACGAGAGCAACACCTACATAAACGGTAAAGAAGAAGTAGAGAAGGGGTTGGCCGCCGGGGCATTTTTCAAAAAAGAAGATGGCTCCATCTGGGTTGATTTAACCGATGAAGGTTTGGACCAAAAGGCATTGTTGCGAAAGGATGGTACGGCCATGTATATCACACAAGATATTGGTACAGCGATACTTCGTTTCCACGATTTTCCTGATTTGGCTTATCAGATTTACACCGTAGGAAACGAACAAGAGTATCATTTCAAAGTACTATTTAAGGTCTTAAAGAAGCTTGGTTTTGAGAAGGCAGATCAATGCTATCACCTGAGCTATGGCATGGTTGAGTTGCCCGAAGGAAAGATGAAATCGCGGGAAGGAACTGTCGTGGATGCCGACGACTTAATGGAAGAGATGGCCGCAGTTGCGCACGAGGTATCTGCTGAGCAAGGCAAGTTGGAAGGTCTTCCGGAAGTTGAAAAGAAGCAGCTTTATCACACTATTGGTATGGCTGCGCTGAAGTATTTTTTACTTCGAGTCGACCCCAAGAAAAACATGTTGTTCAATCCGAAGGAAAGCATCGATTTCAATGGAAATACGGGGCCTTCTGTTCAATACACCTTCGTGAGAACAAGGGCAATTTTGCGTCGTTATGCTGAGGCGAATGCCGGCTTCGATGCTTCGAAAGTTATGCCGACGGGTCATGCAATGAGCGAGGCTGAGCTCGATGTTGTAGCTAAGATTTACGAATGGCCTTCTGTTCTTGAATTGGCCGCTGCTTCCTATAATCCGGCGGATGTGGCCCATTATTGTTACGACCTGGCGAAGCTGTATAATGCATTTTATCAGGACCATCAAATAGTGCGCGAAGCCAATGAAGGGGCTCGTCATTTCCGATTGGCCTTAACGCACAAGACCGGTGAGGTTATTCGACAGGGCATGAGTTTGCTTGGCATTGCGATGCCGGATCGGATGTAGTGTGAAAAACTTCCTGCTTGTTTATTATTTAGAATCGATTTTAATAAGATATTTGCCGCTGTATGAAACTCATCATCGCCGATTCTAATCTACTAATTCGTGCAGGACTCAACGCTGTGTTGAGCCATTATTCCGACATTGAGATACTCGGCGAAGCATCTTCCGACGGTCAACTAAGGGAGATGGTCAAGGGTTTTCATCCCGATGTTGTTCTGATTGATTTCGCCGCACAGAACTTCAGCATCGATGTGGTGCCCGCAATTCAAAAGCACAACAAGCATGTGCGATTTGTGGCTATTACCGGCGAGCAGTCGGGAATTACAATCGTGAACGCATTGCGCGCCGGCATTGTAAGCTACATCAAGAAGGATTGCGACGTTCACGAGATTGTGGATAGTGTGCGAGAGACAGCTGCAGGTGGTCGTTTTTTCTGCGGTCAAATTCTCAATACTATTCGAAAGGAGTCGATCGATGTGAATGACTTGGAGCTTACCGAGTTTAACTGTGAAGCGGTTTCCATCACGGAGCGTGAGTTGGAGATTATCACGTTGATTGCAGAAGGATATACCAACGTGGAAATTGCCGAAAAGCTTTTCCTATCGCCCCATACGGTTAATACGCATCGCAAGAACATTCTTCAAAAATTGGGGGTCAATAACACGGCTGCTATTGTGATGTATGCGGTGAAGACACAATTGGTTAGTCCCAATAAATTCCTGTTTAGTCCGAGTCTGTCGTAATCTTCAACTCCTTCTTGGGGTTGGTCTCAATCAAAACGGAGGATCATCCATCGTGCCGTCGGAATCCTCCATGCAGCATTCAGATTCTTCCAAGAGAAGTAAGAAATCGCCTTCCAGTTCCGGAAATACGGACCACATTCCAAAGCATTCATGGATATCAACAACCTTGTCTTCCTTAACATGAAACAGAAAACTGATATGCCATGGAACATTCACCCCTTTGAAGGTGAATGAAGCCACCCCGGGATGACATCGATTGCAGCGACCTTCGGCAGATAGCAAACAATCATTCCCTGCCATGCGCATGAATAGAAAGGCCTTTTGAAGTTTATCGATAAATATTTCCGTGTCAAAATCAGCGATCGACTCAATGTCGGAAAGCATGAGTTTGATGTTGTCGACATCCATCTGCTCCATAAAGTCTCGCATCATGGCGCAAGCAGAATGGTGAATGTCGTTGCGTTCATCGGCGAGCGTGAAAAACTTGAATAGTTCTGTTTTTTTCGATTTCATGAAACGAACGTATGCGGTCGCACGCATTTGAGTATAATATTCAAATCGAAAAAAATGAACATGTGGAAAAGATCAGAGTGGAGGAGGTGTGTTGAAAAATAAAGTGGCCCTCTATTAGCATGAAATACACAAAAAAAGACTATGCCGAAAGTGGGGTTAACCTGGATCTTGGGATAGAACGCATT
>JAIYBR010000215.1 GCA_027488435.1 Flavobacteriales bacterium | reverse complement strand
CTAGTGTTTGTGCCACAAATCGCGATATTGTTTTTCTTCTTGTCGTTGCTGGAAGAGTCGGGCTACATGGCTAGGGTTGTGTTTATGATGGACCGACTCGTGCGCCCATTTGGGCTGAATGGAAAAAGCGTAGTACCACTGATGTCGAGTGTGGCGTGTGCCATTCCCGGTATTATGGCTGCGCGCACCATAAATACATTTAAAGATCGTATCATCACCATTATGGTTGCGCCGCTCATGAGCTGTTCTGCGCGCATACCGGTATACACGTTGCTTATTGCCTTGGTTATTCCGTCGGAACGATTGTGGGGAGTTTTTGACTTGCAGGGATTGGTTTTGCTCTCATTGTATGCGCTGGGTTTGTTCTCTGCTTTGGCTGTAGCCGGCATTATGAAGCGCTTCATTAAAACCGGCGAACCGAGCTATCTTATATTAGAGTTACCCAAGTATCGTTGGCCACGCTGGAAGGAAGTAGGCATAAATCTAATCGAAAAGGTGCGTGTCTTTGCCTGGGATGCCGGTCGGGTAATTGTAGCTATTTCCATTTTATTGTGGGCATTAGCCAGCTATGGCCCTTCGCATCGCATCGAGCGGGCAGAGCAGGAGGCCGCGCTGCATGCTGCGCCCGAAGATGTTGATCAATTGAAAGCAACTGCCCGACTGGAAAATTCGTACATAGGAATACTGGGACATGCCATAGAACCCGTCATAAAACCACTGGGCTATGATTGGAAGATGGGTATTGCGCTCATCACGTCTTTTGCTGCCCGCGAAGTGTTTGTGGGAAGCATGGCCACTATTTACAGTGTTGGTGAAGATTTCGAGGAGAATACAGCTCTTGTCGATCGACTTCGGGAAGAACGTTGGAGTGATTCTGGACTTCCGGTTTATACAACGGCTTCGGGTATTTCGCTTATGGTTTTCTATGTTTATGCAATGCAATGCATGGCTACATTCGCTGTGGTGCGACGAGAAACGAAGTCGTGGAAATGGCCTCTGTTACAACTCGTTTACATGGGCTTATTAGCCTATCTGGCGGCATTTATTACATTTCAAATACTCATGTAATGCAACAGGCCCTTACCTTCTTTACCATTGTCGCGGCGACGGTTTATCTCGTTTATGTTTTTTATGGTCAACTAACCCGCAAGAAAAATAAATGCGGTGATTGCGGGAAGGTCTGAGTACCAACCCTGGCGTGGGTGTTCTGCATCAGCATTGGCGCCTAAGTACGATGTTTAGTATAATTTTAATGTGAGGATTGGATTTCGGAAACACTCTATCGTACTTTTACGATAAATAAAAACTGAATGGCTCAAGCCAAAACTGAAGAGTTCACGTCTAAGCAAAACAAAACAGCGAACATGCTCAAAGCGCTTGGACATCCTGCGCGCGTTGCGATTGTGGAGTATTTGATAAAGTGTGATAGCTGTGTTTGCGGCGACATTGTAGATCGCTTGCCACTTGCGCAGGCTACTGTTTCGCAACACTTGAAAGCGTTGAAAGAGGCAGGTGTCATTCAAGGTGCTGTGGAGGGAACCTCTGTATGTTATTGCATCGATACCAAGGCCGTGCAGTTTTTAAAGTCATACTTTCTAACACTCGCCGATCGCCTTGAACTGCAGAACCAGTCGTGTTGTTAACTAAAAACGATCTATATGAAACTATCTGAATTTAAATCACACCTGGAAGGCATGCAGAACTTGTCTTTTATACAGCCCAATGGATCGCCTGTGCCTGCACACTTCCATATTACTGAAGCAGGTCTTACTACCAAGCACTTTGTCGATTGTGGAGGGATAGAACGCGTCGAGAAATATGTGAGTTTCCAGCTTTGGGTCGCCGACGATATGCAGCATCGTTTAGCACCTTCGAAGGTGTTGGGGATTATCGAAATGGCAAGCTCCATCATTGGCAGTGATGATCCCGAAGTTGAGATGGAATATCAAGGCGTAACCATCGGTCGCTTTGGTATCGATGCCGACTATGGTCATTTCATGCTCACCCCGAAGTTGACCAACTGCCTGGCTCTCGATCGTTGTGGGATTCCATCGGTAAAACCGAAAATCAAATTATCAGAAATCAATACCCAATCATCTTGCTGCACACCCGGCAGCGCCTGCTGTTAATGCTATGAAACAATTCATGTTAAAGTACAAGAAGCCGATTATCATCACGCTTTCGATAACCGTGCTACAGCTCATTTTCGGTTTTGATCCGAAGTTTACACTCATCAATATCATTTGGCTATTCGTTTAAATCTATGAAAAAAGTACTCTTTCTATGCACCGGAAACAGTTGCCGCAGTCAGCTTGCTGAGGCCTATTTGCGTCACTTTGCTGGCAATCAAGCCGAAGTCTACAGCGCCGGTGTTGAAACACATGGCGTTAATCCGCGCGCTATTGCCACGATGAAAGAAGACGGCATCGACATTTCCGGCCACACGTCCAATCACGTGGATGAATACCGCAACATCGATTTCGACTTCGTCATTACCGTGTGCGACCATGCGCGTGAGGTGTGTCCGTATTTCCCCACGAATGCTCAGAAGTTCCATCACAATTTTTCGGATCCGGCGAAGGCCGCAGGCGATGAGGCGACAATCATGGCTGCTTTTGCTTCGGTACGGGAGGAGATAAAGGCGTATTGTGAGGCGTGGGTGGGGGAGAATATTCGGTAGCTCGGAGCTTTACTGGAAATTAGTTTTCTGTATCGATCTTTACCTACGTTTGCATCCATGAATCGTATCAAATCACTCGACCCGCCGCATAAAGGACTGCGCAACGCTCTCAGCAAATTAACTTTCCTGGCAGGTAAAACCAGTTTCACGGACCGTGAGTCGGTTGCTAAATTTCAAGCGCTGGCGAAGGAAGATTTTCACTTGTTGAAGGATCATACCCACACCGAGAACAAATTCATCCTTGCACCGCTCGAGCAAAAGTTGAATGGAAGCAGTGAGGAGTACCTCGACGATCACAAGGAAATTGATGAGCTTGAAACGGAACTCTTGGAAGTGATACTGTCGCTCGACGGCACGCAGTCAGATGAGGAAGGGCATGATCTCTACCTCGATTTATGCGATTTCCAGGCGCTTTATCTTTTTCATATAGACAAGGAGGACGTCGAACTTGAGCCGCTTGTGCAAGAGAAATTTACCGACGAGGAGCTGATGGGCCATCAAGTGGCCATTATGGAGGAAATGAGCTTCGAAACGTTATTGTTGTGGTTCAAATACATCGTTCCGGCAAGACGCACAGAGGAAAACGCTCAGGTGTTGCGTGGTTTCAAAGGAGCTGCTCCGAAGGAAGCGTTTGACGCTGCAATGGCGGTCATAAAGAACGAGCTTGACGAAATGGAATACCAGCGATTAGTAGAGATGATTGGTTGAAAAAGTCTACTGTAGAATTAGAAGCAATTGCGTTGTGTTTTTGGCCTATGTGTTTAGACTCTTCTCTTTTGGGGGTTTTGACGATTCGAGAAAAATGAAAGCACTTCAACTGTATTGCCGTTAATTCGATAATAAAGGGTGTTTTTCTTGGCCACAACCACCCGACGAACGGCTAAATTGAGGTCGGAACTTTGAAATAGAAGGGGATTGCGCGAAAGTAAGTCGATTGTTTTTTCAATTTCTTTCGCTAGGTTTCGCAGTTCTTTCTCTGTCCAATTGGTTTCTAGAAATGCAATTGTATCTTTTAACTCTGATAGAGCGTGATCTGTCCAGAGAATACTAAAGCCATTTGTCATATAGATTTCTGGCGTTGTAATGAGACTTGAGTTTTTTCTCCTCTGCATCTTTCAACCCATATTCAATTGACTCTTTTTCTTTGGCAGTTATGCCATCCCACCAATCAGAATTTTCTTGTTTTTTCAAATCAATTATCTTTTCAAGAACGTTGATGTCTTCGATAGTAGAAAGCCATTGAATGAGTTCCAACTTTATAGTCTGTATGTTCAATGCTCCCTTCATAGCACAATGATTTGATTGATTTCAAAGATAGGAAATTCTATCCCGCTTTCAACATGGATTCAATTATCCCTGCCACTTCAACCACTGCCTTCTCCGGCACGTACGCCGTGTCGCTAATGCCCGATACAACGCGCGTGATATCATGATCGACTTTGCCCTTAACATTCCAAACCGAGGCTGAAGCAGTTGTGATGTAGGCCGAGAAATTGCGGTGCATCGTTCCCGGACGCTCTCCGATGATATGCACGATGCAATGCGCCTTTTGCTGCGAAGATGCAAAGAGCGTTTCTCCGATTTCATAACCGGCACGCACGCGTCCGTTTCGTATCACGATATTCTCTTCACCAATCGAAATATTTCTTTCGCTCAGTTGCTTGCGCAATGGGGCAAGAAACGAATGCAGGTGCCCGGTATCCATAAGTGCACGCGTATTCAATCCGTCAGAAATAACAATCTGTACGTCTGGGCTATTCTTCTTTCGCTTTTCGCGAATTATTTGCAAGGCCGAAATTCCCGTGGGTGAAATTCGCTCGCCGCTGGCCGGGTGATAAACGTAGTCAACTCTATCGACCGACATGGAAGCGATGACGACAGCATTCGGAATTGTCTTTAAGTAAATGTTTTCCCACTCAGTCCACAGGCAGAACTTGGCGTCGTTGTATAGCTCGCGTATTTCTTTATCCAACGTGGGTTGCAGTTGCCAGGTGTGTTCGCCATATCCTTCAGCGATAGGCACACCGCGTTTGCGCACGCGTTCGATGGCTGCCTTGCCTTCTGCGATAATGGTATCTGCTTCACGCATATCACCTTTTGCACGGCAGTATTGAAGGTAAACATGTGTGGGTTGACCAAAGAGTTCTGTGGGTAACGGATACTCTCCCTCGTAGCTGATGATGCCTAAGTGTTGAAAGAAAGCCCACATATCGTCATTCACTTTGTAGCCGAACTTGGAGCGCACACGCACGTGGTCGGCAAACGAAGTAGTGAGGTAGCTGAGCATCGGGTCGTTTTTCGTGGGCAGTGCCATGAGGTAGCCGGGGTTGGCCGGCATAATCTGGTCGATGCACCAGTCGAGGTCGTCGAGCGACACATCCATGTGCAACGTAGTGCAGATGTCGAGGCCGATGGTGTGTCCGTGCAGCTTGCCCATGACAAGGTCTTCGAGGCAACAACGAACGAGCTGCTCTTTCGTGCGGAAAACTTCAGGACCAATGAATCCGGCCACGTCGTTGAGGAACACCCACGGTTCTGTATCGGGTAAATTGATCTGATCGAGTGGGCGCATTTCCTGATTCTGTCGCATGCGAATCTTCAATGCGCGCAAAAAGCCATATTTCCGCGACTCGTGCACCACCATGTCGAAACCTTCGCCATGGCCGTTGGTACCGTCGGCGCCTTGGCCCGTTTCTGCGTATAGCCCAAAACGATGGTCGGTGCGGGTATCGGCGTGCCCTTGCATTTTTTCGATGGTGACATCAAACGTCTGATTCGCGTTTACTGTGCCTGCCAAACTCTGAAACCAAACACCCGTTGTATTGGGCTGCATGCTTTCGACGCGCGCTTGAATGTCGATATGCGAAAGAACACAATGCGGCATGGTGTGTTCCAACTCGAAGGTGGTGAGCAAATCGTATAGCGCCGATTCGATGCGCGCCACCGATTGTGGGTCGCTCGAAACGGGGTTGGTGCCAAGCACCAAGTCTCCCACACCAAATGACCATGCGTCGAACACTTGCCAAATAATATCTTCGATGTTGTCGGTAGGGGAGTTGGGCTGCACGCGTGCGCTCATGTACCCCTTCGCTCCGATGTTGCTGTTGGGCAGCGGATTGAAGACCTTGCTGCTTACGGCTGTCAACTCTTCGTTCGTCATCAACTTAACCACCAGGGCGATGATGTCGCTGGTGAGCGAAGGCATGATGCCTTTTATTTCGTCTTCGCTTGACTGAAGCAGGAAAGCCTTAAATTGACCGAACGTCCATCCCATGACTTCGTTATCATAGGCCGTTGTCGCTTGAATGAGTTCATACTGCTCGTCTTTAAAGAGCGAGTGTTCAAATACATCGGCGAGCTTCGTATTCGCAATGAGCTCGCGTGCGGCTTGTCGCGATGCTTCATTTGCCGCTGCGATGCCTGCAATTTCATCTCCTTCTTTAAACTCATTGGCAGCGCCAACCAATTGACGGTAGAGCTTCAGATCGAAGTCACCTGTTTTGTGGCGGATGTAGGCGAAGAGGTCTTCACCGGGCAACGGTTTCTCGACCCCGATTTGCTTGAAGTGCGGAATAGGACCAACGCCGAACATCTTGCTAGGAGCCAGCATGGCTGCTGAGCTAACGAGTCCGAGTTGGAAGAGAAAATCGCGTCGGGGGAGTGGCATGCACCAAAGATAGGAGAAGGGAGAATGAACCAGTTACATGGAAGTCCTGAATAGGAAAATCCATGAATAGTCATAGCTATATTTTCAATTTAATATATTTAATTTACATATTTATTAATTAAATGCATATGGTTTATTCTTTGTAATTACCTGATTTTTTCGGTTATAATACATAATTGTATAGAATGTGAATTTCTTTTCGTTACGCACAGTTCCGAATCGACGTACCGTTGCCGTCAAACAATAACTCAGACTAATGAAAATTACATTCTCGCTTGTAGCATGTTTGATTGCTATAAGCTCATGGGCAACTGTTATCACAGTTTCCAACACACCCAACCTAATAGCCATGTATACCGATGCTCAAGCCGCTATTGATGCAGCTGCTGATGGTGATACAGTGCAGGTTTATCCTTCGATCACGATATATACTAGTGTCTTTTTAACTCATGGAGTAACATTAATTGGTGGAGGGCTTTCATCCAATTACAGGACTATTTTCAGCTCGATAGATTGCGGAACCACGGAATCAGTCACGCTCATTGGATTAGATATTGGTAGTGTTGGAACATACACAACGATTCCCGGAAGCAATTGGGAAATACAATCGTGTAGTATTTCATTTATCAATCTGGGGGGTGTATGGAATAACGTTTCTGTCAGAAATTGCCCATTCATTCAGGGGGTCGCATACATCGAGGATGATAATGGCCTTTTCTTCTCGAATAATGTTTTTGGAAACGACCCTACTCAGTATATCGGCATTGGTTCCAGTGCTATCTTTGATCCTTCCCAACCTGCTGTAATATTCGCCAACAACTATTTCAAAGGGGATGTTTATTTTTACTCCAATAACGCCATCTTCGTTGACAATGTGTTCAATGTCGTAGGTAACATTGGATCAACTTGTCACAGTTGCGTGTTTCATAACAATTACACGCTATGTCAAGTATGTTCACTTACGGACATTGAAGGTGCACTCGTAACGAATAATATTGAGAATGCGCCAT
>JAIYBR010000177.1 GCA_027488435.1 Flavobacteriales bacterium | reverse complement strand
TGCAACATGCAACTTTCAACCTGCAACTCAAATGACAGAAATAATAAGTGAACATTACACATCATGGCCACAGTGCAACGATTTGAAGATTTAAAAGTCTGGCAGGCGGCGAGAGCATTGCGCTCTGAGCTGAGTGCTATCATGCGCGGAAGTCAATTCAAACAAGAATATGAATTGCGCAGCCAGATACTTCGTGCTGCCCTATCCGTAATGGCCAATATTGCCGAGGGCTTTGAACGATCAACTACCAAGGAGTTCATTCAGTTTTTATTCATCGCCAAAGGATCTGTTGGCGAACTGCGCAGTCACCTAGTTGCTTTATTAGACGACAACTTCATTTCAAACCAACAGTACAATGAACTAACCGAAAAATCAACTGCGATCTCAAAACAACTCTCCTCTTTCATTCAATACCTCGCGCAATCCAACACAACCAAACGCAACTCATACTCCACTCCCAATAAAAAAAATTCATCAGTAAAAGATGAAGCTGAAGAATACTACACACAACCTTATATAACAGAGCATTCAACTATTCGAGTTGAAGGTTGAAAGTTGAATGTTGCAAGTTGCTGTTGCGCGAACTTTCAACATTCAACTTTCACCCTTCACCCTTCACCCTTCAACCTTCAACCTTCAACCTTCAACTTTCAACCCAAAATCAACCAATGAATCTCATCTCCATCAATAACCTCCACGCCCGCATAGAAGAAAAAGAAATCCTCCGCGGACTCACGCTCGACGTGAAGCCGGGCGAAGTGCACGCCATCATGGGGCCGAACGGCTCCGGCAAGAGCACACTCGCATCGGTGCTTGCAGGACGAGAAGATTACGAAGTGACAGGAGGCAGTGTCACGTTCAACGGGAAAGACCTGCTCGAAATGCCCGCTGAAGAGCGCGCGCGTGAAGGACTGTTTCTCGCGTTTCAATACCCGGTAGAAATTCCGGGAGTGAGCAACATGAACTTCCTGAAAGCAGCAGTGGGCGAAATGCGCAAGCACAAAGGACTTGAGCCACTCGCAGCGAAAGACTTTTTGAAGCTCGTGAAAGAGAAAGCTGCGCTCGTTGAATTGCAAGATCACCTCGCCAATCGCGCCGTAAACGAAGGATTCAGCGGTGGTGAGAAAAAACGCAACGAGATATTCCAAATGGCGATGCTTGAACCATCACTGGGTATTCTCGATGAAACGGATAGCGGCCTCGACATCGATGCATTGCGCATTGTGGCCAATGGTGTGAATGCACTGCGTTCGCCAGAGCGTTCATTCATCGTGATAACGCACTACCAACGATTGCTCGACTACATTGTGCCTGATTTTGTGCACGTGCTCTACAAAGGACGCATCGTGAAAAGCGGAACGAAAGAACTCGCGCTCGAACTCGAAGAGCGCGGTTATGACTGGATCAAAGAAGAAGCAGAAGCCAACGTATAAGCCATGGAAACAACAACCATAAGCCAGGCGAAAGAAAAGTGGATGGCCGCTTTGGGAACAAGCCACGCATACGCAAGTGGCAGTGTAGCTGAGGCATTCGAACGATTCGATTTTCCAACCACGCGCGATGAAGACTGGAAGTACACACGTGTGGCACGAATCACGAATAAGACGTGGGTGAAAAGCGATGCGGTTGAAGCGTGCGATGTGCAGTCGTTTCTTATTCCCGGATTGGATGCATACACCGTTGTTTTTGTGAATGGCCGGTACAACGCCGCACAATCTTTCTTACCAACAGAACAAGGCATTCATGTATCGCACGAAACGAAACTCGCTAATCAACGTGCTTCTTATAATCACTTCTTCCAGGCCTATGCAGATGCCGCTTGCACCGATGTGGTAAATGTGCTCGTAGAAAAAAACGCACGCATCAGCAAGAGCGTTCACTTCATTCATGTTGTAACCAACGCACAAGTGCTCGCACAACCGCGCATCAACCTCATCGCTATGCATGGCGCAGAGGTAAAATGCATTGAATCGTTTGTGGGAACTGAAAGCGCTAAGAGCTTTACCAACCGAACACTCGACATAGAAGTGCAGGAAAACGCCTCGTTGATATGGGATAAAATCCAACTTGAAAACGACGCTCAATTTTTGATGAATGAAGAAAACGTTCGCATCACAGGCAACGGCCGTTTCACCATCAATACTCTCACCATCGATGGTGGCTGGGTGCGCAATGCCCTCAACATTTCACTCGACGGACAAAACATCGAAGCAAACTTGAACGGTTTCTACATGCCTCGCCGAAAGCAGTTTGTAGACAATCATACGAAGGTGGATCATCGCCTTCCGCATTGCAACAGCAATGAATTGTATAAAGGCGTATTGAATGACCAAAGCACAGGCGTGTTCAACGGCAAAGTATATGTGCACCTCGATGCGCAAAAGACCAACGCCTTTCAAAGCTGTGCCAACATTTTGCTCAGCGATGATGCAACGATGAACACGAAACCCGAGCTGGAAATATATGCCGACGACGTGAAATGCAGTCACGGAACAACAACGGGTCAGCTCGACGAAGAAGCACTCTTCTATTTGAAATCGCGCGGAATCAGTGAAGACAATGCGCGCCGCTTGCTCACATCAGCCTTTATCGGCGATGTCGTTTCGAAAATTGAAAACGACGCAGTGCGCGAGTATGTCACCCAACAACTCGTACAACGCGAATTACTAGTTGCCTGATGCTCGATGTACAAGCCATACGATCGCAGTTCCCAATACTTGGGGAACATGTGCATGGCAAGCCATTGGTGTATTTGGATAACGCAGCGACAACGCAAAAGCCGCTTTCGGTGATTGAGCGCATCGATGCGTTCTATAAAAAAACAAACGCCAACATTCACCGTGGTGCGCATCATCTGGCGAATATTTCTACGGAGTATTTCGAGAACACACGAGCGCTCACACGCGCCTTCCTGAACGCGCGCGAAACAGCGGAAATCATTTTCACTTCAGGCACCACCGACAGTATCAACCTCGTTGCACAAACGTGGGGGCGTCAGAACATCGGCAAGGGCGATGAGATTTTGCTATCGATGCTCGAGCATCACAGCAACATTGTTCCGTGGCAAATGCTCGCGGAAGAAAAAGGGGCAGTCATTAAAGTCATCCCGATTCACGAGAACGGAACATGGCAAGTTGAAACACTAGACACCCTCATCAACGAGCGCACGAAACTCGTTGCAGTGAACCACGTTTCGAATGCACTGGGAACTGTCAACCCAATCGAAACACTCATTGCAAAAGCCCACGCAGCAGGAGCGAAAGTGCTCATCGACGGTGCGCAATCTGTGACGCATATGCCCATTGATGTGCAAGCAATCGATTGTGATTTCTATTGCTTCAGCGCACACAAATTGTATGGACCAACGGGAGTAGGAGTTCTTTACTGCAAGCGCGAATTGCTCGAGTCCATGCCGCCTTGGCGCGGAGGTGGTGAGATGATCAAGAGCGTTTCATTTGAAAAAACCACTTACAACGAATTGCCGCATAAGTTTGAAGCAGGCACTCCACACATCGCAGGAGTCATTGGATTTGGTGCGGCGATTGAGTTCGCACAATCGCTCTCCTGGAGCGATGTTTCAGCTCACAAAAAAGAAATTCTCGATTACGCTACTTCGCAGCTTGGGGAAATGGATGGCCTGCGCATTTTCGGAACAGCCGAAGAAAAAGCTGCAGTGATATCATTCAACGTAGGGAATATTCATCCGTTCGACATCGGCACACTCCTCGACCAACAAGGCATCGCAGTGCGCACCGGGCATCATTGCACCGAGCCATTGTGGAACTTCTATGGCGTGCCCGGAACCGTGCGAGCATCATTCGCGATATACACATCAAAAGAAGAAATTCAGACTTTTGCAACCGCTTTGAAAAAAGCCATAACCCTATTGTCGTGAGTATCGAAAGCAAGCAACAGGAAATCATTGAAGAGTTCAGCGTGTTTAGCGACTGGATGCAGAAGTACGAGTACATCATCGAACTCGGGCGCGAATTGCCACTCATTAAAACTTCATTGAAAACGGATGAGCTCCTCATCCAAGGCTGCCAGTCGCGTGTGTGGCTTAATGCCGAGCGTGAAGAAGATGGTGCACTTCATTTCACGGCCGACAGTGATGCGATCATCACCAAAGGACTGGTAGCGCTTATCGTGCGTGTGCTCGATGGTGAAAAGCCCGCCGACATCGCGCAAGCTGATTTGCATTTCATCAAGGAGATTGGCTTGAGTGAACACCTCTCACCTACGCGCAGCAACGGATTGGCGAGCATGATTAAACAAATGAAAACCTACGGCCTGGCATACATGGCCCAACAATAAAAGACAGATTCACAGAGCTATGGACATCGAACAACGCAACGCACTGGAGGGAAAGATTATCGAGATGTTGAAGACCATCTTCGATCCGGAAATTCCTGTTGATATCTACGAGCTCGGCTTGATTTACAACATCGGCATTGATAACGATGCTGCTGTTACCATCTTGATGACACTCACTTCGCCATCGTGCCCCGTGGCCGAAACACTTCCCCCCGAAGTAGAACAAAAAGTCGCCTCCGTAGAAGGCGTTGCATCCGCCAAAGTCGAAATCACCTGGGACCCTTCTTGGGAGAAGAGCATGATGAGTGAGGCCGCGCAGTTGGAGCTGGGATTCCTTTAGTGGCGAATGGCGAGTGGCGAACTATTTCACCATTCACTATGTCACTATTCACCTGAGAAATTACGAAGTACGAAGTACCGGCAGGTCCGTGCGCTTGACAAGAAACGAGTGTGCGCGTATAGGGAAAGCACCCTTTATTTCACAACTTCAACCTACCGAATTCGCCACTCGCCACTCGCCTCTCCCCCCGGCATAACAAGAATATTTTATAGGTTTTTTATTCTGTCAATGTCCATGAGTTTTGCCAATCCCTTTTAAGAGGGACGCGCAAAAAATGAAACTATCTTCCTATCCACTAACCGCGAATGCCGAAGCAACGACCTTCGAGTTTTTCAGTCACGGTCCACAAGGAACGATTGCCAAAATCATTCAGTTTCATCTCACAGAGACTCCCAACCTTTATAACTTGAGTTTCGGTGATTTGAATCCTACGAACGGCGAAATGGATGACCGCAGCAGATCCAACAATGGAGATCATGAGATTGTATTGGCCACGATTGTATCGGCGGTAATTATGTTCACCGTACGCAATCCAAACGCTTGGATTTACGCAAAGGGCAGCACGCTGAGCCGAACCCGACTATATCAAATGGGCATAGCCCGTTATAGAGAACGGGCAATATTCGAATTTCACATTCTGGCAAAAACTCAGCATCATTGGGAAGAATTCAATCCAGGAAAAAACTATTTGGCATTTCTGGTTTTCCGACGAAAGAAAAATCTTAACTTTCACACATAAATATCCGATTCAATGGACGAAAAAACTTTCTTTGACGAGCTCAAAAATGCAAAAGCGACCTACGATCCGGCGTTAGACAAATACACCAACATCGTGTTGTTTCCGAAAAAATTAGAAGAGGCAAATGAAACACTTCGCAATACGAAGCTGCCTCCGAATTTCCCGAACATAGACTAGGGCGAACGGCGAATGACCAGGGGCTAGTGACCAATGAGAACGCTGTTCCTATAAGTAACTCGCCATTCGTCACTCGCCACTTCTCAATAGACTATCATCAGCACCCCTGCACTCGTCCGATACATCTCGCCCGCTACAAGTCCACCTGCAAGAGCGGCAGCGTTATCGTTGAAAATGGGAAGACCGGCATTTTTCACACGTGCCGCTTCATCGCTGCGCAGTGCATACGGAACGGAAAGCAATTGCGTGGTGCCCATGTCGACATAGCCTTCTCCCAAATCAATTTCCACTTGCAAGAACTTTGTAGTGGCTGCCCAGTTGATGCTGTCGAAAGCGCTTTGCTCGGGTGTACCATTGCCAAATACCGTGTTGAACAACCCGAGGCTGTTGGTGGTGAGCGCGTGTGTCTCCGCATACGACGCTGCACCATCCGCCGCACCTTCATGCAAGGTAAAGCGCACGTTTACCGGTGCATCGGCGATAACTTGCCCCTGCGCATCGCGCGCTGCAGCTTGGTAGGGAATACCTTGCGGAAGCGGAGCAGAACCATCGCCCGTGGCGACTGTTTCAGAGTTGCCGTTGTAAAGGTTTTGAATTTCTTGTTCTGTTAATACGCGATTGTAAATAGCAATATCATCGAGAGATCCTACATACGATTGCCAGTAAGGTGAATCGCTGCAACCAATTCTAATCGGTAAACCATTGGCAAGATCAAACAAACTGCCATTAACTCCAGCCGTTTGCTGTGTGCCCCCGGCATCTAGATCTATACTAAAGCTGGTGCTATTCCATGTCATTACGAAAAAATGCCAATTACCGTCAGCGATAATGTAATTGCCTCCACCCAAGGTTGCACCACCTGAACCCCAATTAATTCCGGCCCTTGGCCTTGATTGATATTCTTGAATGCCTAAATCATCGGTTAAGTTGCTTCCCTTATCCATTATGGTGTATCCATTTCCACCCGATGAAGAAGGAATAAAAACCCAAATACACCAAGTACCACTTGATGTATTAAAAACGGAGTTATTCGGTATTGTTATACAATTTGTCCCATTGAAAGAGTAAGCATTGTTCACCGCTCCAAACCTATTTGTGGTCAATGTCGCACCGTTAACAGCCCCATTATTCCCATTTCCACTCTCATCATTTGCATTGCCATTAAACGGCCACCAGCCCACGAGACCGTCGGTGGGGACATAGCTTGGTATTTGTGCGGTGGCGGTAGTTGCGGAGATTACAAGTGCACACGAGGCAAAAAGGATTTGTTTAAAGGTCATGAGTTGTGGGGTTATTACATAAGCGAAGATAAGGAGGAAGGGGTGATCGGAAAAGGGATAAGGGTTAAGGGGTGAGGGGTAAGGGGTAAGGGAAATGTGCTGCGATGCTGTTTCACCATTCACTATTCACTATTTCACTATTCACCCAAGAAAGTACTAATTACGAAGTACGAAGTACCGACAGGCCTCTGCTTTTGGTGGAGAGCAAGTGTGCGGAGGTGGAGGTGCGGAGGAGGGCATAGAACCCATCCCCCGGCCCCTTCCCAACGGGAAGGGGAGAGCCTTCTCGTTAAGGGTTGGCTTTTAAACTGCAGATACATGGACCATTAATTTAGCAACTCAATTTGTTAACACGAAGGGCGTTCCCCTCTCCTCTGGAGAGGGGTTAGGGGTGAGGCTTTCTACCAAAAGCCATCAAATTCGCCTTGCAAAACCCGCCTCGCCACTCGCACATCGCACATCGCACATCGCCCTTCACCCCTATATTTGTTCCATGAGCAAAATCATCGTCCCCACCGACTTCACCTCCGTTTCGGAAGTGGCTATTCGTTATGCAAGCGAACTCGCTAAGCACACCAATAGCGAATTGCACTTACTGCACATTGTGGATAAGGAAAACGAGCGCGCAGATGCTCAAGCGAAAATGAAAAATCAGGCGGCTCAACTGGGAGTAGGATCGGTTGGGACAGTCACTGCCGTAGGCAACATCTTCGAGGACATTACCGATGCTGCAGAACGCGAAAACGCAGAGCTAATCGTAATGGGAACCCATGGCTTGAAGGGTATGCAGTTTATAGTTGGTTCAAAGGCTCTTCGCGTTGTTTCGGAAGGCAACGTGCCGTTCATCATCGTGCAGGAAGAAACGAAGCGCAGCGCGCATGTCCGAAAAATTCTTGCGCCGCTCGACCTTCACCAGGAAACAAAACAGAAGCTGAAAATAGTGGCGGATGTTGCAGAAAAGTTCGGTGCTGAAGTGCACCTGGTTTCTCCGAAGGAAAGCGACGAATACCTGAATAATAAACTCACGCGCAACGTGGCGTATGCAGAAGGATATTTGGAAGAGCGCAAGATTCAATACAAAACCGCTGTTACTGAAGCAAGCTCAGGTGGATTTGTAAAGGACCTGCTCAAGTATGCGAACTACGCCGACATCGATCTTATCTGCATCCTTAATACAGCTGAAGACCGCCTCGTGCACGCATTCGGCATCGACAGCGAGCAGAAAATCATCACCAACGAAGCAGGAATTCCCGTGATGATTCTTAATCCGGCCGCGACTTACAAGGATAGCGCGTCGGTATTTGCGCAGTAATTCAGCAAGTACGAATTACTAAGTAGGAAGTACAAAGTAGGAAGCGCGAATTACAAAGTACTATGTACAGAGTACCCTTCACGCGTACTTTGTACTTCGTACTTCGTACCTCGAACTTCGTAATCCCTATTTTTGCCCCCGGATTCTTATCCCCCCTTTTATGACCCCAAAACGCATTCGCGTGCGCTTTGCCCCCAGTCCCACAGGACCTTTGCACATGGGTGGCGTGCGCACCGCTCTCTATAATTATTTGTTCGCCAAAAAACACGGCGGTGATTTCGTGCTGCGCATTGAAGACACCGACCAGGGGCGATTCGTTCCAGGTGCTGAAGAATACATCATTGAAGCACTCAAGTGGTGTGGCATCGAACCCAATGAAGGATTGGGATTCGGCGATGGACCATACGCTCCATACCGTCAAAGCGAACGCAAACCGATGTTCCGCGAATACGCCGAGAAAATGGTAAGCACCGGACATGCCTACTACGCGTTCGACACACCCGAAGAAATGGATGCGCTTCGCAAACAAGCGGAAAGCAACAAGCAGACGTTCTCCTATGATTCGCGTTCACGTATGCAACTACAAAACTCGCTTGCACTAAGCGAAGCTGAAGTAAAGCAGCGCATGGATAGCGGTATGCCTTTCGTCATCCGATTGAAAGTGCCGCAAGGAGAAGACATCACGATCAATGACCTAATTCGCGGTGAAGTTACCTTTCATTCCGACCTCGTGGATGATAAAGTGTTGCTCAAGAGCGATGGCATGCCCACCTATCACCTCGCACACATCGTCGATGATTATTTGATGAAAATCACCCACGCCGTTCGCGGCGAAGAATGGCTACCCAGTGCTCCGGCACACGTGCTCATTTATCGCTACCTCAGTTGGGAAGACGAAATGCCTCAACTCGCGCACTTGCCTTTGTTGCTCAAGCCCGACGGCAACGGCAAACTCAGCAAGCGCGATGGTGACCGCCTCGGATTCCCAGTATTTCCGCTCGACTGGAACGATCCGTTTTCCGGTGAAAAATCATCGGGCTACCGCGAGCGCGGCTACTATCCTGAAGCATTCGTAAACATGCTTGCTTTCCTTGGATGGAATCCGGGAACAGAGCAAGAGATTTTCTCGCTCGAAGAATTGTGCGCGCAATTCTCATTCGAACACATTCACAAAGCGGGTGCGAAATTCGATCCCGAAAAAGCGAAGTGGTTCAATGAGCATTACCTGCGCGCAACTCAAAGCAGCGAGCTCGGCGCACACATCAAGTCTGATGTAAAACAGACCTTCAACATCGATGATGGTGATCGTCGTTTAAGCGCTGACTATCTCACGAAAGCAGCTGAATTGCTCAAACCACGCGTGCAATTCGAACATGAAATGAAAACAACGGGCGCTTATCTCTTTCAAGCTCCCGACACTTACGATGAAACCGTAGTAGCAAAAAAATGGAAACCTGAATTGCGTCCGTTTTTCGAAGCATTGCAAGCTGCTTTGTCTGCATTGGCCGCGTTTGAAACAGCGCACATCGACGAAACCATCAAGTCAACAGCGGCTTCATTCAATTTGAAACCGGGAGAAATCATGCAGCTGCTCCGCGTCATCGTAAGCGGACAAGGAGGTGGTGTAGATTTACTTGGCATGATTGAACTGCTCGGACAAACAGAAATCAGTGAACGAATGACCCGTGCGTTGAGTCGCGTCGGACAATAACTTAGACCCATGGATATTCAAAGAGGACCCAATTTTCTCGAAGAGATTATTGCAGAAGATATAAAAAACGGAAAACACGGAGGCCGTGTGCTTACTCGCTTCCCGCCGGAGCCGAACGGCTACTTGCACATCGGTCACGCCACTTCCATCTGTCTCAACTTCGGACTAGCGAAACAGTTTGGCGGCAAAACGAATTTGCGTTTTGATGACACCAACCCTGTGACGGAAGACACCGAGTATGTCGACAGCATTCGCAACGACATCAAGTGGCTCGGCTTTGAATGGGCCAATGAATTTTATGCGAGCGATTACTTCGATACGATGTATGCATTTGCCGAGAAACTTATCAGCGAAGGCCTGGCATACGTCGACGATAGTTCGGCAGAAGAAATTGCTGCAATGAAAGGAACGCCCACCGAGCCCGGCAAGCATTCGCCCTTCCGCGATCGAAGCGTAGAAGAAAACCTCGACTTGTTTCGTCGCATGCGTGCGGGTGAGTTCAAGGAAGGTGAAAAAACATTACGTGCGAAAATCGATATGGCTTCGCCGAATATGCACCTGCGCGACCCGTTGATGTACCGCATCAAATTCGCGCATCACCACCGCACGGGCGACAAGTGGTGTATCTACCCGATGTACGACTTCGCGCACGGACAGAGCGATTCGATTGAAGAAATTACACACTCCATCTGCACGCTCGAGTTTGAAGTGCACAAGCCGTTGTACAACTGGTTCATCGAGAAGCTCGGCATTTTCCCGAGTCAACAATATGAATTTGCACGTCGCAATTTGAATTACACCGTGATGAGCAAGCGCAAGCTGTTGCAGTTGGTGAATGAAAAGCACGTGAACGGATGGGACGATCCGCGCATGCCCACTGTGAGCGGGTTGCGTCGTCGCGGGTATACACCCGAGAGCATTCGTCACTTCTGCGACTTGGTTGGAATTGCACGTCGCGAGAATGTGATTGATGTGGGACTTCTCGAGTTCTGCATTCGAGAAGATCTCAACAAATCGGCTACGCGTCGCATGGTAGTGCTCGATCCTATTAAGCTCATCATCGACAATTTCGAAGAAGGAAAAGTGGAAATGCTTCACGGAGAAAACAATCCGGAAGTAGAAGGCGGTGGCGGCTCACGCGAGATACCGTTCAGTCGCGAACTGTGGATTGAGCGCGACGACTTCATGGAAGAGCCACCGAAGAAATTCTTCCGTCTTGGTCCGGGCTTAATGGTGCGTTTGAAGCACGCGTATATCATCAAGTGCGAATCGTTTGTAAAGGATGCAGACGGCAACATCACAGAGGTTCATTGCACGTATATTCCGGAAAGCCGCAGTGGTAACGATACCAGTGGCATCAATGTGAAAGGCACCATGCACTTTGTGAGCGCATCGCATGCTGTGCCAGTGCAAGTGAACTTGTACGATCGTTTGTTCAAGGTGGAAAATCCATCTGCTGAAGAAGGCGACTTCAAGAGCTACATCAACGAAAACAGTTTGCATGTGGTGACCAACGCGATGGCTGAACACGATTTGAACAACGCGCAAGTGGGCGACAAATACCAGTTCATTCGCTTGGGTTATTTCACGCCTGACTTGGATTCCACTTCAGAGAAACTCATCTTCAATCGCACGGTGACGTTGAAAGACTCCTGGGCCAAAGCCAACAAATAGCATGTCACGCATTACCATCAACAACATGCGCATGCACGCCTACCACGGCTGCTGGGAGGAAGAAGCTATCATCGGCGGCGACTATGTTGTAGATGTGGCCCTCACGCTCGACTTCAGCGGTGCTGCTGCGCGCGACGACCTTTCTCAAACAGCAGACTACGTGCTCGTGCGTGAAATCGTTTACCGCGAAATGGCCATTCGCGCCAAGCTCATCGAAACCATTGCGCATCGTATCAAAGACAAACTGCTCGAAGCTCTCCCCATGGTCGAAAATGTATGGGTGCGTATCACAAAAGTGAATGCGCCGATGGGTGGGCAAGTGGAGAGTGTGAGTGTGGAAGTGAGTGGTGAGTGACTAACGACCAGTGACTAGTTGCGAGCTACAAAGAGATGGGTTGACCGCAGAGCCGCGAAAAAATAACGCTGGAATTTCTTTGCGTCTCTGGGGTTAAAACAGAACATCAATGCACAATCAACTTCCCTGCGGTCTTTGCACGCACTTCATCGAGTGTCACATCAGGTGCTAGTTCTACGAGGTGGAACGCACCGTCGTGAATGTCGAACACGCCCAAATCGCTCACTACTTTTTTCACGCATCCAACACCAGTCAATGGCAACGTGCAATGAGGCAACAATTTCGAGTTGCCTGCTTTGTCGCAATGCTGCATGGCAACAATGATGTTTTTCGCTGAAGCAACAAGATCCATAGCGCCGCCCATACCCTTCACCATGCGGCCTGGAACTTTCCAATTGGCAATGTCGCCATGCTCGCTTACTTCCATTGCACCCAGAATGGTGAGGTCAATTTTCTGCGCGCGTATCATTCCGAAGCTCATTGCTGAATCAAACACCGCGCTGCCGGGCAGCATCGTGATGGTTTGCTTTCCGGCGTTGATTAAATCCGCATCTTCTTCACCTGAAAATGGAAAAGGGCCCATGCCCAGCAAGCCGTTCTCCGATTGCAATTCCACTTCAATTCCTTGCGGCAGGTAATTCGCAACCAATGTTGGAATACCAATACCGAGGTTTACATACATACCGTCTTTTACTTCTTGTGCGATTCGTTTCGCGATGCCTATTTTATCGAGTGCCATGTGATTGTTGAATTAGAATTATGAGCGCTGACGAACCGTGCGTTGCTCAATGCGTTTCTCGTAATTGCTTCCCTGGAAAATGCGGTGCACATAAACACCAGGTGTATGAATCATGTCGGGATCCAATTCACCATCTGGAACCAACTCTTCAACCTCTGCAACGGTAATCTTTCCGGCCATCGCCATCATGGGGTTGAAGTTGCGCGCTGTCATGCGAAATACAAGATTTCCCTTTGAGTCACCTTTCCAAGCTTTCACTAATGCGAAATCTGCATCGAATGCATATTCGAGCAAGTAATTCTTCCCATTGAAATTGCGTACCTCCTTTCCAATTCCCACTTCGGTACCCACGCCTGCCGGTGTATAGATGGCCGGCATACCATATCCGGCAGCCATGCAACGCGTTGCAAGAGTGCCTTGGGGAATCAATTCGACCTCGAGCTCTCCGCTGAGCATCTGGCGTTCAAACTCATCATTCTCGCCGACGTATGAGGAAATCATTTTCTTCACTTGCTTGGTTTGCAATAAGAGACCAAGACCAAAATCATCTACTCCCGCATTGTTCGAAATACAGGTGAGATTTTTTACTCCCGTTCGCACAAGCTCTGTGATACAATTCTCCGGAATTCCGCACAAACCAAATCCTCCGACCATCAGGGTCATACCGTCCGTAATACCGGCACACGCCTCTTGGGCGTTACTAACAACTTTATTTATGGGCATTTCTTTGACCTTTAGTACGGGTCAAAGTTAGTAGAATCGGATGGAATGTACTCTTCCGTTTCACGCGGCAAACCTGCAGACTGTGGTTGATTCTCGTCAATCTCCTGATCTCCCTCACCGAACAAGCCATCATAATCATCCAAGCCCACTGCACCTCCTGTATTTGGAAGCAAACGATTTTCACACCCGACGGGCACCGCAAAATCACCCTTGGAAACATCAAGCTTAGAATCGGCGTAGACTTTCTTCATGAAATAACCGTAGATAGGCAACCCGGTGTTAGCACCTTGCCCAATGGCTGTGCTGCTAAAACGAACGGTCGGATCTTGTGCCCCAACCCAAACTCCGGTAACAAGATCGGGGGTTAATCCTATAAACCAACCATCGGTATTGTTTTGCGTTGTTCCTGTTTTACCCGCTGTAGGGTAGGTAATTCCACCGTATGGTTTACCTGGGTTTCGCAAGCGCACTCCGGTTCCGCTTCCGCAACTTCCGTCGACCACTGCCTTCATCATCGTAATCATATCATAGGCAGCGCATGGGTCTAGCGCCTGCTCTAATGTTGGCTCCGATTCAAAAATGGGTGTACCATTTTTATCTTCTATTCGAAGCAGGAAGGTCGGTTTAACATAAACTCCCTGATTAGCAAAAGAACTCAACGCGCCTACCATCTGGTAAAGTGGAATGTTGGCAGCACCTAACGAAAGCGGCCCAACCGGATCGAGATACGTACTGATGCCGAGTCGGCGTGCAAGAGTAATGATGTTGTCAATGCCATATTGTTGGGCCATGCGAGCGGCAACTGTATTGACCGAATTAGCGAGTGCGCATCGCATTGTGTAGCTTCCGTAGCCGCCGCCGCTATTCTGCGGGCACCAACTACCCCAACAAAATGGAGAACCATCTACCGCGTCCTTAGGCGACTTTCCCATTCGAAGAGCAGTGGCATAAACGAGTGGCTTGAAGGTTGAGCCTACCTGACGAGCTGACTGGTATACATTATCGAATTTGAAATGCTTGAAGTCGATGCCACCTACCCAGCATTTCACCTGACCTGTGTGCGGATCGACCGACATCATACTGGCGTGCAGCATGCTCTTAATGTATTTAATGCTGTCGAGTGGAGAAAGTACGGTATCCTTCGCGCCCAAAGAATGGTAAACCTTCATCCGAACCGGCTTCTTCATGATGGCATCGATGTCCGATTCGGATAACGCGGGCCACTGATGTCCGCACCCGTCCTTTGATTCCTGACAATGATAGACATCCCCGTTATCT
>JAIYBR010000302.1 GCA_027488435.1 Flavobacteriales bacterium | reverse complement strand
GCAACGCTTGGAGCGACGTACGCTTTTTAAGGGCGAAGGGCGAAGGACGAGGGGCGAAGGGCGAAGAACGAAGGGTGAGGAGGGGCAAGGGGCGACTTGGGCTGAGCGAAGTCGAAGCCGAAGCCATAGCTGCAATTAAATTGAAGTCATTCGTTTGCATTGATGATAGGTGCCTGCCTCATTGCTAATCGTGAGCTCGTAGACATAATGTGCTTGCGGCAAATTGAGCGAGGGTAAATCGACCGTGAACGTATGATCGCCAGCAGGTAATTCCGTAGGTTGAACCAATGCCACGCGTTTGCCTTGCATGTCATAGAGCCCGAGGGATACTGTGGCTGCATTCCTTAAAGCAAATGGTATACAAGTCACAGATTCAAAAGGATTGGGAAAGTTTTGTCCCAATTCAAATTGTCCACCCGTAATGCGCTCCTCGTTCTTTACACCTAAAACCACGAGATCCGGTACAGTAACCTCCAGAAAACTGTCCCATGATTGATTCTCTTCATTCAACGTGAGGCTCGCCACCTGACCGGCGGTTCCATCGGCAAAAGAACCGTCAGAAGATGCCGGCACGGGATCCAGCCCCCAGGCCGTGTAGGGCGCTGAAGAATGAATGATGTCCTTCTCAGCTTGCGGATATGTAAATTGTGTGATCTTCACCGATGTGCTATTGATTTTCACTTGAAGATGAACATGGGTAACACGGCCCGGATACCATCCCGGGAAAATGGAGGTGAATTCCACCTCACCATTAGCATCGGTGAGCGCTCTGCCCCTGAGCCAGTTCTGTCCGGTAGCATTCAAAACAATATGACCGGAAGTATTATAACCGCTATAATTCCCATCCACGTTGCAATGCCATGCGGAAACCTCTGCATTCTCAATCGGTGTGCAGTCTGTATTACGAAGGATTCGAAACTTCATTCGATGCAGCTGACCGGGTTGATTCTCGCGCATATCCGTTCTGAACGTGGCAGCCATTTGTCCGGGAAGTATCACAAAAGGACCTGCAATCTCTGTTCGAATAACATCGCACGATTGTGCGCGACTACTCACCAAAAGACCGGCACCGAGAACGCCAAGACTCTTCAAAAACTCCTTTCTCTCCATACATCAAATAAACGAAAAACGGATCACACACTCAAACAGTTCGATGACAACAAGAACTGGAATAGCCCACGACTTCAGCCGTAGGAACTCTTATTCATCCGAAATCGCATTCAAACTCCTCGAAAAACAGCGCTTTTCGCCATCACGAATCCACGAAAAATAGCTCGTTCTGAATTGCGACATAATGTGACATGGGCGATTGTATGAAACCCCACTAAAATCAATAGTTCCAGAACCCGCATAAATTGTGAAAAAATAGCTGCTTTTTCCCTTGTTTTTAGTGGAAATCCACCCCTTGTCCGTCGTATATTCGTGCACCTCAAAAAAACCTGTATCATGTAGGTTTTTCGGGGCTAAATCACCTCAATTCTAATTCGTATTAAAAAGTGGAAGAAAGCACAGCTATGAGCGAAGAAACCAAATTAGCGTCGGGCTATACAGCCGCCAATATTCAAAGTCTGGAAGGAATGGAACACGTGCGCATGCGTCCGTCGATGTACATCGGCGATACCGGTGTGCGCGGATTGCACCACTTGGTATACGAGGTGGTCGACAACTCCATCGACGAAGCCTTGGCAGGTCACTGCGATACCGTTTTCGTAAGCATCAACGAAGACAACTCCATCACCGTCAGCGACAATGGCCGTGGTATTCCGACCGATTTGCACGAGAAAGAAAAAGTGTCGGCCTTGCAGGTTGTTATGACTAAGATCGGAGCCGGCGGTAAATTCGATAAGGGATCTTACAAAGTATCCGGTGGTTTGCACGGTGTGGGTGTAAGCTGCGTTAACGCACTCTCTACAAACCTTCATGCAACCGTATACCGCGATGGTAAAATAACCGAACAGGAATACAGCATCGGTAAACCACTTTACCCGGCACGTGAAGTAGGGCCAACCGATAAGCGCGGAACAACCGTTACCTTCAAGCCCGATGCTTCGATATTCGACATCACCGAATACAACTATGTAACGCTCGCTACTCGCTTACGTGAGCTTTCGTTCCTCAACAAAGGCATCAAGCTTTCACTCACCGATAAGCGTGAACTGAACGATGATGGAACTCCCAAATCAGAAATCTTCTTCTCAGAAAACGGACTCGAAGAATTCGTGAAGTTCTTGGATGAAACACGTCCACCCATCATCCAGAAGATCATTCACATGGAACGTACCGACGGCGATATCCCCGTTGAAGTGGCCATGATTTACAACGATTCATACAACGAGAACATCCACTCGTATGTAAACAATATCAACACACACGAAGGTGGTACACACCTCAGCGGTTTCCGTCGTGGTCTTACCACTACACTCAAGAATTTCGCGGAGAAAAGCGGATTGCTCGAGAAGTTGAAAATAGAAATCTCGCCCGACGACTTCCGCGAAGGATTGACGGCTGTTGTGTCTGTGAAAGTGGCAGAGCCTCAGTTCGAAGGTCAAACGAAAACCAAACTCGGAAACAAAGAAGCTGTTGCTCCCGTGAGTCAAGTAGTGAGCGAAATGCTGGAAGCTTACCTCGAAGAAAATCCGAGCGATGCCAAGCAGATCGTACAAAAGGTTGTTCTCGCAGCACAAGCGCGTCACGCGGCCAAGAAGGCTCGCGAAATGGTGCAACGCAAAGGCGTTGGCGGCGGCGGTGGTTTGCCCGGCAAACTAGCTGACTGCGCAGAGAAGGATCCGGTGAAATCGGAGCTGTTCCTCGTCGAGGGTGACTCGGCCGGTGGTACTGCCAAGCAAGGGCGCGACAGAAACTTCCAAGCTATTCTGCCATTGCGAGGAAAAATCCTCAACGTGGAGAAAGCCCAACAGCACAAGATTTTCGAAAACGAAGAAATTCGCAACATGTACACCGCACTCGGTGTGACCATCGGCACGGAAGACGACTCGAAAGCG
>JAIYBR010000203.1 GCA_027488435.1 Flavobacteriales bacterium | reverse complement strand
TTTATACAAAAATCATGAGTGGTATACAACGAAGTGAGCGAGTGCTATTGGTCGTTCTGGCGGCTATACAGTTCACGAACATTGTGGATTTCATGATCATGATGCCCATGGGTGATATTTTGAAAAAGGAGCTTTCCATTGGTCCGCAGGAATATGGCTTTTTAGTATCGAGTTATGGAATCGCTGCTTTCGCTACCGCATTTGCCGGTGTCTTTTATCTTGATAATCTCGATCGCAGAAAAGCATTGTTAGCTGCTTACTTCGGATTCATGCTTGGTACACTCTCCAGTGCCATTTTACCGAATACAGACAGCGACTCGCTGAATTATACTCTCTTCATTTTAACACGCGTAATCACAGGTCTGACAGGCGGCTTGCTGGGCGGCTTGGTAATGTCAATCATTGGTGATGCAATTCCAATCGAGCGCCGAGGAAGAGCGATGGGTATTGTGACCATGTCGTTTTCATTGGCTGCGATATTAGGAATGCCCATTGCACTCACACTGGTTGATTTGTTCGACAACAATTGGCACGTCCCGTTCTATGGTGTAACACTACTCGCCGTTCCCATTTGGATAATGGCATGGAAGAAAATTCCGCCCATGCGTGATCATTTGAAGAATCGCACGTCGTACGACCGAACAGCAGCCATTCGTTTGGCATTTACATCGCGCGAGCAGCGAAACGCTTTATTGTTTACCGTCCTTCTGGTACTTGGTCAGTTCACGGTCATTTCATTCATGACGCCTTATTACATCAACAACGTCGGTCTCTCACAAAGCGATATTAAGTGGATCTATTTGGTGGGAGGCGCTGCCACCGTGTTAAGTGGTTTCTTCATTGGCCGAATGGTCGACAAGGTTGGTCGCTTTCGTGTATTCACCATAGCAGCTTTGTTGAGTATCATTCCAGTGCTGGTTATAACACACTTGCCTCAAGTGCCACTGTATGTCGTGCTCTGCATTGCGGGATTCTTTTTTGTGCTGGTATCGGGTAGAATGATTCCGGCAAATACGATTGCTACAACGGTTGTGAATCCTCAACAGCGCGCGGGTTTCATGAGTCTGAATTCAGCCATGATGTCGCTAGCCAGTGGTTCTTCGGGTATCATTTCCGGGGCCATTATTTCTCAGGTCAATGAGCATTCGCCTCTTCTGAATTTCGAATGGGTAGGCTATCTTGCTGCAGCGAGCACATTGCTTTCATTGATTATTGTTCGTGTCTTAAAACGCCTCGCGAACGGTTAAAGAAAAAGGCGATAAGCCTCAGTCTCTATTACTCAGACTTCATTCCTTCGTCGCAATTTGGTTACCTCCAATACTGCCAGCATTACGCCTGCAGCGGTGAACGCCGGCAAGAAGTGCGACAATCCCGGATACTCAAAATTGAAAATGAAATTCAAAGCCGGAATCAGGAGTGTGGCGAGCAGAAGCGTGAGTGCTACGGCAATAATGACGAGTGTCACTTTGCTTGGCTCGCTAAACACTGAAACGAAAGACCGTGTGCGCGAGAGATCGGTGAGGATGAGAAAGATGTTTCCGATAATCAACGTTGAAAACGCAATGGCTCGCACTTCACCGTCTGTGTGTCCTTCATGAATCGATAGCGCGAACACAATGAGAACCGATGCAAGAAGCAAAATTCCTTTTGACAAAGCGAGTAGAATTTTCCTTCGGCCGAAAAACTGTTTGTCAGCGGCTCGGGGCGGTCGCAACATGATGCCACTTTCCTCTTGTTCCGATTCGAACGCAATGGAGCAAACGGGGTCGATGATGAGCTCCATGAATACAATATGAATAGGAAACAATAGAATGGGAAGTCCACCAAAAAAGGCGGGTATGAGTGTAAGGGCAATGATTGGTATGTGAAGGGCCAGAATGTATGACATGGCCTTTTGCAGGTTGTCGAAAATGCGACGCCCCGAACGAATGGCCGCAACTATGGAAGCAAAGTTGTCGTCGAGCAATACAAGCGAAGATGCTTCTCGTGCCACATCTGTTCCTTTGGCTCCCATGGCCACACCGATGTTTGCCGCTTTGAGGGCAGGTGCGTCGTTTACGCCATCACCTGTCATAGCGACAATTTCACCGGATGCTTTCAGCGTGTTTACGATGAATAGTTTTTGCTCGGGCAGTACTCGCGCAAACACGCAGGTCTCTTTAATTCGTTTCGATAATTCCGTTGGTTGTAAACGCATCAAATCATCGCCTGTCATGACTTGGTTGCGGTGGTCGAGTCCAATCTTATCAGCAATAGCAAGTGCGGTTACAGGATAGTCACCTGTTATCATGCACACCTTGATGCCCGCCGTTTTGCATTCAGCCACGGCTTGTGGCACTTCAGGTCTAATAGGATCTTCGAATCCGAGCAACCCTACTAGCTTGTAGCGGAAGCCATGCTGTGTTTCGGGCCAGCTATCACCCGAGTGCTGCGCTTCGGCAACAGCAATAACGCGGTAGCCATGCGCTGCCATAGTTTGAACGAGACTTAATTGCGTGTTGCGTTCTTCATCGCTGCAGTTGCACAAAGTCAACACAGCTTCGGGAGCACCTTTCGCAGTAAGGTAATACTGCGTGTGTGAATTGGATCGGTAGGCGCGTGTCATCATGAGCAGACCTTTGCTCAGCGTGTACTCGCGTTCAAATTCGAGTGCCGATTGTTCATACGCCATGTCTGCATGCAGAGCAAAAATGGCCTTCTCCATCGGATCGGTGGTGTTGCTAGCCGAGGCCATACATCCTGCAGCGATTAACTGTTGGAATGCATCGCTTGAGGCATCGAATTGATTTTTTTCAATCATGCTTCCATTCAAGCCAATGGAAGCAACCATCATTTTATTTTGAGTGATGGTTCCCGTTTTATCACTGCAGAGAACGGTTGCCGAACCGAGTGTTTCGATAGCGCTCGATTTTCGGGTTAGCACATTTTTCTTCGATAATCGCCATGCGCCCAATGCCAGAAATATGGTGAGAACAACTGGAAATTCTTCGGGTAAAATGGCCATGGAAGCGGCCAGTCCGGTAAGTAGAGACTCAAGAAGGTTGCCACGCGAAACATAGAAAGCGACAACCACCATAATACTCAGAAATATCCCAATGATGGAAAGGTTTCGAATGAATACTTTCATCTCCTTTTGAAGTCGCGTTTCCGATTCTTCTATACTCTGCAATGAATGCCCGATTTTACCAAAACGCGTATTCATGCCGGTTTCGGTTACAACAGCCAATGCGGAACCTTGCACGGCGAGTGTGCCGCTAAAAATAGAACTGTGTGACTCTCCGGTTCCTTTCATCACAGGCATTGACTCACCTGTGAGTAACGATTCATCAATGGAAAGATGCGTGCACTCGACGATGGTTGCATCGGCGGCAATACGATCGCCTTCGTGCACTACCAATATGTCGCCAGGCACAACATCACGTCCTGCTATACGAATTTGAGCGCCGTCGCGTATCACTAATGCTCTTGGGGTTGCTAAGCTGCGAAGGGCTTCCAGCGAACGTTCTGTTTTTCGATACTGAGCGAACGTAATTCCGATGATGATAAAAATACTAGACACCAAAACAACTCCTTCGCGGTAGTCACCCAGCAGCATGTAGAGAGTTCCACAAGCGATGAGCAGCAAAAACATAGGTTCTCGAATTACTTCCAATGCTATGCGCCAAATGTTCTTGGGGCCTGAGCCACCGAGTTCATTGTAGCCGAATTGTTGAAGTCTTAGGCGGGCTTCTTCGGAGGTGAGATCACGCATCATAAAGTAAAGTTACATGGCGGTCACGTTTGTAGTTCTTATTTTTGCACTCGACTAATGAGAATCATAGCAACCATACCGCACCCTCAGCTCAAGATTTCTATTTTTCTGTATAATGAGAAGTATATCATCGAGTTGGAGGCTGGACAATACAAGCAAACGTTTAAGATTAGCGCAGATAGTGTCGATGGATTGGAAGGTGTTAAAAAGCTAATAACACAAGAATTGCTGGACAATTGCCTGAATCGGTTTTCAGGTATGCATGCTGATTTCAAAAAGTCATTTGATCAAACAAAACAAAACGCATGATTGGAAAAATTGCATTGGGAGTTACTTCTGTGTTGGCCATTTTGGTTGCAATACTTTGGATGAAAGTATCAGGCTTGTCGGCCGTCAATACGGTAGAAGAAAGTACTCAAATGGCTCCGGCTTTTGCGGGCGAGGGTGAGCCACGAGCTACGGTTGTGGCTTACGTGAATGGCGACTCGCTGAATGCCAAGTATAACTTCATCGTAGAGAAATCGAAGGATCTCGGTCAAAAAATGACGGCTGCCGAGGAGCGCGTAAAGAAAGAATACGCCCCACGCCAGGCGCAGTATGAGCAAAACATGCGCTACGCTCAGGAGCACCCGGAAATGTCACAAGCAGAAGCAGCAGCATTGCAACAGGACATGGAGCGCCTTCAAATGGAAATGGATGAAATTCAGCAGCGCGAAGTAGGTGTCCTTCAAAAGAAGGAGGCCCAATTACAAGAGGAACTGTTAAGTCGCGTGAATCAATATTTGGCGAAGTATACCAAAGAGCGAGGCATCGATTACGTCATTAATAAGCAAAGTGAGTTTCAGGTATTACTCTTTGGTAATGCAGACTATGACATTACCTCGGAAGTAATTGCAGGATTGAACGCTGAATATGCGGCGGAAAAACAAGCGAAATGAGTTTAGCGGCTAAGAAATTAAGGGAAAATATTTCGGAATACATCATCTTCTTGTGGCAGATGGAAGACCTTCTGCGTGCTGTACAATTTGATGCAGCTGCGCTGGATGAATTCATACACTCGTATGCTCCGGATCAAAAGGCATTTGAATCTGAAAAGAAATGGTTTGCAGCATTAGTAGGAAGCATGCGTAATGACGGCGTTGAGCAGCGTGGACATGTGAGCGAAATTCATGAACTCATTTTTGAGTTGAATTATCTGCATAATACGCTACTCAATATAGTCCGTGATAAATCATACTCCGATGCATATCTGCAGGCACAGCCGAATATCAAGGATTATCTGATGCGAACCGATGGCAAGTCGACCAACGATGTTGAAGTATGTCTAACCGCTCTGTATGGATTGATGGTGCTGCGATTGCGTAAGGAACCTATTTCATCTGAAACAGAGGCGGCCATGAGAACATTTTCAAATCTACTCGCTAAGCTCTCTCATCATTATCGTTTGATGAAGCAAGGCGAGTTCAATTTTTCGCTCAATTAATTCATACTTCCGAATGCTGTGCGCTGATGTAGTTGCGCCAGCGTTCAATAACTTGCTGCATATCGGTTGGAAGTTCCTTTTCGAACTGCATCCATTCGCCTGTCCTCGGATGGTTAAATCCTAATGATCGGGCATGTAGCGCCTGGCGTGGAAGAATGTCAAGGCAATTCTGCACAAACTGTTTATACTTAGCGAAGGTGGTGCCTTTTAATATATGATCACCCCCGTATTCGAAGTCGCCAAATAACGTGTGTCCTATGTGTTTCATGTGCACCCGAATTTGATGCGTGCGGCCTGTTTCCAATTTACATTCTACAAGGGTCACGTAGCCGAGCCTTTCCAATACTTTAAAGTGTGTCACGGCATGTTTGCCATAATCGCCGTTTGGAAAAACAGTAAACACTTTTCGATCCTTCAAACTTCTTCCTGTATTGCCGATAACGGTTCCGTCTTCCTTCACATCACCCCACACCAACGCCACGTAGCGGCGTTCTATGGTACGGTCGAAGAACTGTTTACTTAGATTGATGAGGGCCTGATCTGTTTTGGCGATTACCATCACGCCGGTGGTGTTTTTGTCGAGGCGATGCACTAGTCCGGGATGGGCATCGGAGCGTACAGGCAGGTTTTGAAAGTGATAAATGAGAGCGTTTACTAGCGTGCCGGAGTAATTCCCATGTCCCGGATGAACAACCATATTCGACGATTTGTTGAGAATAATCAAATCGTCGTCTTCATATAGAATTTCCAGCGGAATGTTCTCCGGTATGAGTTCTATTTCCCTCACTGGATAAGGCATTTCGATGGTTATAACATCGAGGGGTTTTATTTTGTAACTGCTTTTAACGGCTATGCCGTTTACCCGCACGAAGCCATTGTCACACGATTCTTGTATGCGTGTGCGCGATGTTTTTTCGAGTCGATCGAAGAGGAATTTATCAATACGTACTTGCCCTTGCCCTTTATCGGTTACGATTCGGTGATGTTCGAATAAGTCATCATCCTGATCCGATGCCTCGGTGTGTTCGTCAAATTCACTCATATTACTCTTTCACAAAGCGAGAGTTGAAATTCTCTCCGTTAGAATTCGAATAGTGAAGAATGTAGGAGCCCGCTAAAAGTGCATCGGTTGATATACGAACCATCGATTGATGAGCGCTACTTCCAGTTAAGACACACTTGCCGCTAATATCGTATATGCGGTATTCGATGCTGTCACTTCTATCGCCCAATTGCACGTGCAATTCATCTTGAACCGGGTTGGGAAATAGTGTGGCGGGCTTTGTGTCCTTGGTGCTATTCACACCAACCCATTCTGCGAGGGTGCTTCGAAAGACAGGTCGTATCATAACACTACCAACAATGGAAGATGACGACCACGAACCGCTGCCCTGAAGTTGATAGAGCATTTGTGTATTGTTCGCATTCGTGTTCTTATCGAGGCCGATATTCAACGATACATTACTCTGTTGTAATGTTCCGATGTAGAAGTTACCTGCGGGAAGAAAAATGGGATCCGTAAAACCATAATAAACAAAAATGTTCGGTCCGCTTTCGTAATAGTGTGGAAAGGAGAAGTTGAAATTATCGAATTCACTAGTGAGCAAATTGCCCGGCTCTCCGCTTACATCATTCCAGGCTTGAAGAATGAAAGACTGGTCGGTAGCCAGATATTGAATGGGCTCGAAATAAATGTAGGCTCCAATCAACGTATCATCAATAGGCGTGTTGTATCGAACTGCTATTTTTCCTCCGGCATCAATGAGTCCGTAAGCGCGCTCTGCGCTGCCGTCGTCATAGGAATAGTAGTTCGTAAACTTCTGTTGAAAGCGCATAGTATCGTTCTGCGGATGGATATCAGTAGGATTAAATGCCACGACAACATCAAAAGAAGCAGTGTCGACCACAACGGGAGTGTTGTAGACGAAGTCGTTCAACGATAAACTGCGTTCGAAAGCGCTGTAGCCGTTGCTCTGAGTATTTGCATCGGGCTCACTTACGAAGAGTGTTTCATCGTTGTAAGAAATAGTGCAACGGCTGGTTATGTTGGATGTAATGCCGAGGTTTCTTTGATAGTAAGAAATGTTGTCTCGCATATACAAACCCGGATTACTCTGAAAGTGTGTCCAGGGCATAGAGGTCAAGCCTAAATTGAGTAAGCTGTTGTTGGCATATTGAAAAGCTACTTCATCGTAGAAGAAATTGCTTGGATCGATGTCGCTATTCACAATCACGTAGTCGATGTTCCAGTGATCAAGTGCACCATGCAAGGTGCCGTAGTTTTTGAAGCGAAAGCGGAAGCCATCCTGTAAGTGCACGAAATCAGTCACCGGAATGAAGATCGTTTGAAAAGCTGTGGCGTCTGCGCCACCTTCAATGGCCCAGGCCCTTGACCATGCTCCACCTTGAAGGGGAGTGTAAAATTCCACAACGAGTGAGTCGCCTTCTGCTCCCAGAATTCCATCTGAATCGGGAGCATTTCCCAAGCCTCCTCCCTGAAGGTGAAACACCAGATGTACCTGATCGTCTGGCGTTAATTCGGATAGATTGATAGGAAGCGAAGTGAGCGAATCGGCTAAACCCCAATCGAGAAACGCTTCTGTTATAGTGGGGAAGTAAAGAGTATCGCTATAAGGTGTTCCATCGCTTTCCAGTCCATCGAGCGTGGCAACACCTATCGTCAGCGGATTAAGTGGAAAAGTGTTGTTGATGAATGCGCTATTGTCTGACCACATTTGCCATTCGACAGGAACAGCCGGGTTGTTGGTAGGTAGCGAATAGCGTGAAAAGTCGTCGAAAAAAGGCAAAGGCAATGAGTTGACTTGTCTTTGCTCACGTGGAGCATGTCGCTGCTCAGATTGAAATTGTTGTTTGATGACAGCATTAGACCAAAGTGACCGCTCGATTTCTTGAGCCTGTAAAGAGATGTGAACCGCTAGAAAAGCTGCTGTAACAGCTACGCGATAAATAAATGATGCCATCGTTCTTAGTGTTGTTGTGCCGTATCTGAAGGGCACGGGATATTGTACAACCACAAATCTACGATACGGCCCGCCGAAGTGCCTCGGTCGGGGTCATGTGTCGGATCTTGTCGGCAAATAAAATAAGATGACGAATCTTGCGATGTTGGAGTGGCAATACCAGGCTCAAATCGGCAATTGCACTCGAGATGAAGCGTATCAAGGATGGTTTTGGCCTGCAGACATGTCATGCCTGTAAAATCGGGGACAATAATTTTATCGATTGCGGCACGGCCAATAACCAAGAGCACCTTTGAGCCTCGAGCCACCTCATCGGTTGGCTTCAGTGATTTACCACGTTGAATTACACGAATAATACTATTTGCAAGCGTATTGTTGTCTTCATACAAGGTGTCGAAGTCAATCGACTTATTGCGGAGTTTAATCATAGCTACCGTTGAGTAATCGCCTTGTTTGATGCCCAGCTTTTCCATTGGAGGACTATATCGGTAGATGGTGAGAAATACTTGTCGACCTTGCTTCACCTGGCTTTCGAAGGCAGGACTTTGATCGAAAACGGAGCCGGGTGTTGCCTTTCGATCATAAATGCTATCAATTACTAAATAGTCGAGGTTCCTGTCTTTCAATGCCTGCATGGCCTGTTCTGTTGATAGCCCTTTTAAGTCGGGAACACTCACATACTCACCATGATTTGTATACCACTGAAGCCAAAACCAGGAGCCCAGGAGCAATACCGTATAAATTAGGACAATGCCAATGATTGCTTTACGGAAGGATGTGCTTTTTATGAAACTCGCCATGAATAGTACTCGCGTAGAGATAATTCTCAAACTTAACAAATCCGAGAGGTGCAATATTTACCCACCCAGAGATATTATTGACGAGTGTAAGGTTGATAACCTTTTAATAGCTAACCTCAGTCTGAGAAAATATCCTCGAGTGCCATTTTAAGAGCGTACACATCGAGTGGTTTTTCAATCACCCGCTTCACCATTTCGAACTTTTCAGCTTTGCTGATGTTGTTGCGGTCAATGCTGCTGGAAAGCATGAACACGTGCATGTCGTGAGTGAGCGCCGGGTCGATTTTTTCCAATTCTGCGAGGCACTCAAAGCCATCCATCACCGGCATCATAATATCCAGTAATACGATGTTTGGCCCCTGAGTGAAAATGGAAGGATTTTCCTGGAAGGTTGCTAGAAATTTCACAGCGCTTGAATACGTGCTGACGTGGCTGGAAATGTTCGCCAGTTGCAACAATTTCATGTTCACGGAGGTATCGATGTCGTTATCATCGACCAAGTGAAAATGGATATTGCTTAGATTCATTGCTGAAAATTCGGTATCTCAAAAGTAACAAGTGTGCCTTCGAACGGTGTGGATGAAACGCTGATTTTTCCCTGCATTTTATCAACCATCGACTTAGTGATATACATGTTAATGCCGCCTGCAGAGGCCTTTTCTGAATTGACTTGCATGGTAAAAAGCTGGTTCAATTTCCCGGGGTCAATGCCGATTCCCTTATCCGAAATTCTGAAAATGGCCTTCTCTGCATTTTGAGTCACGCTTAGGCTGATATTATTCACTGGTTTGTTCGTGTCGGAAAATCGAACGGCATTGTTTATCAAATTTTGGAGAATAATGAGCAATCTCGATCGGTCGGAAATGAAAGGGCCGTTAAGACTTAAATCAAGTTCAATCTTCCACTCTGCCTGTGTGAGATTTCCCGGTATGGCGTCTATAACTTGCTGAATCAGTTGTTCCAATTTTACTTCTGTGTTTTCAGCTGCCGATCTACTATTACTGTAGTAGCGGCCGATTTGCTCGCTGAACTCCTGAAGGCGTTTGGTTTGCTGTAAAATTGTTTGTAACGCTTGCAAACCATCGCCTTCAGCTACCAGCTTTTCAAGTACGGTTGTCGCTTGAAGAATGTGCTCTGTAGGGTTACGAAGTTCCTGGCTTGCACTGAAAACAAATTGCTCCAGTGCAGCATTCGATTCCTCTAGATCATTGCTCTTGCTTTGAAGTTCCTGTTCGCGTCGATATTTGTCGAGGGCATTTTCAATGCAAATGGCTAGTTCATTAGCGTCCCATGGTTTTGCGACGTAACGATATACCTGACCTTTATTGATCGCGTCGATTACCGCTTCGATATCTGCGTAACCCGTGAGCAAAATGCGCACAGGTTGAGGGAAATCGGGAAGAATCGTTTCAAAGAATTCTACACCACTTACATCGGGCATTTTCTGATCCGAGAAGATGATGTGAATTTGGTTGTTGTTCAGAATGTCCACCGCTTCATGAGCGCTGGTGGTCGTAAAAACATTGTATTGTCGGCGAAAAAGCGCTTGGAATGAAACGAGATTTTGCTCCTCATCGTCGAGATATAAAATACTGTAGTCTTTGCTCATGATTCTTCCTCTTTAGGCCGCAGAGCGTGATTCTTGATTGCGGTTTCTAGGCAAATGTAGGATAAACTCAGAGCCGTTTCCGGGCTGTGAGTGTACCTCGATATTGCCCTGGTGTTCGTCCATGATTCCTCGAGCAATGGCAAGTCCCAATCCGGTGCCTTCGCCTACTGCTTTGGTGGTAAAGAAGGGCACAAAAATTTTCTCTTGCTCAGCCATGTCGATGCCACATCCGTCGTCTTTTACTTTAATGCGAATGAAATTATCATCATGTTCCGAAGTAATCCACACGTTGCGCTGTTCACTTGAACGACCGGGTATGCGCGTGGCGTGAATGGCGTTGGAGATGAGGTTGGCAATTACCTGGTTGAGTTTGCCTGGGTAACATTCCAGTTCGGGAATATCTGCCGAAAGATTCTTGTGCAGGGTAACATGTCCTTTGGTTACACCTTTCATCACAACTAAAGTCGACAAGATACATTCATTGATACTGGCAGATACCAGCGTGTCTTTGTCGGTGCGCGCGAAAATGCGCAGACCCTTCACAATTTCTGCGGTGCGCTTGGAGCCTTCCTCAATACCTTTTATGAGCTGATCAATTTCTTTTCGAATAAAAGGAATGTCGAGCTCTTCGCATTTTTGACGCATCGATTCTATCTCTTGCGGAGTAGTGTTGGGACCAAGACTTCGATATTCGTCGAGCACGGCTATAACATCGGCAATGTCGCGCTGAAGAGGACCTACATTGGAGTTTACAAAGTTTATCGGATTGTTCAGCTCGTGTGCGATACCTGCTGTCATTTGACCCAGACCAGCCATTTTTTCTGACTCAACTAGTTGTTTTTGGGCCATACGCAGGTGGTCGTATTGCGATTGAATGTAGTCTTTCGCCTCTTCGAGCTGCGCTGTTCGTTGCTGAACTTTTGTTTCAAGCACTTCGTTCTGCGACTCGATCGATTTAATGCGCAACGCATCGGCTTCTTCCTTTTGCTTGCGCAACACGTTGATTTTATCGGCCAATGCAAACGAAAGCAGAATTCCTTCCATGGCCGAACCAAAGGGAAGCGAATAGACCGTCCAGAAGTTGTAGGGCAACACCCCGAAATCTTTCATGGCGAAAATCGTACATGCCACAATGAAGATAGACCAAGCAAGCAAGAAGAATCCAGCGGATCGATTACCTTTTTTCTTTGCTCGAATCGATGCAATAATCAATAGAATGGATGAGGCAGCACAAAAGTTTATCAGGTTGTAACTCTCGATGTTATATCCGCTGAAACAAAGAATGAGCGCCAGGCAGTACAAGGCAGCGTAGCCCAGAAGTATTTTATCAATAACAGGCGTATACTCTTTCAGTCGAAGGAAGCCTCTGGTAAAAAAGATGGTCGTTATTCCACTCACAGCGCCCATGATGTGCACCCCGTTTCGTCCAAACCA
>JAIYBR010000189.1 GCA_027488435.1 Flavobacteriales bacterium | reverse complement strand
CTGCGCCTAAGTCAATATGCGTAAGGCGTTCATAAAGTCTATGGTAAGGGATGAGTTTTAATGCGCCGTTTTCTTTGAAACGCGCAGTCCCGCCATAGCCCGATAGCACAACGTTGCGCGGATTCCATGTTATTTTATAGTGCCATGGATTATTGTCACTTTCGGGTGCTATGAGCCCACCGGTGAACGATTCAAATGACGTTAGTTGCGCTCCTTCAGCTTTGAGGCGATGAATAATCTTCATGGCCGACATATGATCGATGCCGGGGTCTACGCCCATTTCATTTAGAATTACGATTCCCTTTGCTTTGGCGGGCTCATCAAGCGCCCACATTTCATCGGGTATGTAACTTGGGGTAATAACGTTCTTGCCAAATTCAAGGCAGTCGTTTGCCACTTTCATGTGCATTGCAGCAGGAAGCATCGAGATAACTAAATCCGCTTGTGCAATCTCGCTTCGGCGCTGCGTATCATTTGAAGCATCAAGTTTAAAGGCTGTTGCATGGATCGAAGAGCCTATTTTGTGTTTCGCAAAGGAAACATCCATATCACCAACTCGGATATGCCAATCATGTTGAATCGCATGTTCGAGAAGATATTTGATGAGGTTGGCGCTACTTCGACCTGCCCCGATGATGAGTATGTTTTTCATAAATGGGTTGCGTCAAAAATAGCAGTCTTTTCAATTGGGTCTCGGCTACGTTTGTCTATTTTTGGCACGACCTTCGTTTGCGCGAATTTCATTTATCCTTTCAATACAATATAATTATGAAACTACTTTTCACTGTTTTGCTGTGCGCGTTGTTCAGTTTTCAAGTGTTTTCTCAAGCTTCAGCCGTTGTATTCTCTGAAGCGGGTGAGAATTTTACCTTATTCCTGAATGGAGAAAAGAAAAATAACTCTCCTCAGCCCAATGTTAAAATTCAGGGACTAACATCCGATTTTTATCAAGCTAGAATTGATTTTGAAGATCCGCTGCTCAAGGATTTCGCTGAAGGAAATTTTGCCGTTCAGATGGGGTCTGAAGTAACCTACATTGTGAAAAAGAATAAAAAGGGTGAGTATGTACTACGTTACTATGGCCAAACGGAAGGAGCGACCGAAGGCGAAGTAACGCAAACACACTCCGAGGTAAAATCATTTGCTGAGGTTGATGATACAGAACATCCATCGAATGATGTTCAGATCAACCAAACGATGTCAGTTCAGGAGCGACCAGCAGCAAAAACTACCGTAACACAAACAACAACTACTACAACCAAAGCCCAACCAGCTTCCTCCTCACCTTCAACTGGAGGAAATGTATCAATGGGCGTTAATGTAGATGGTATCAACATGGGTATCAGCATAAATGCATCGGATTTGGATATGGACATGGAGGAAACCCATCAAACTACCGTTACTACGACAACTACGACTACTACTACACAGCAAGAGCCTGCTCCAGCACCTAAACCTGCTCCACGCCCTGTGGCCAAGCCGGCACCTGCTCCTGCGCCCGCTCAGCCGGTTGGCCGATGTGCGAGCTCAATGGTGCCGGCCTCTTTCTCGAAGGCTAAAGAAAATATCTCGTCGAATAGTTTTGAAGACTCTAAAATGACGGTCGCTAAACAGGTGACGAAGGCCAATTGTATGACTGCAGCTCAAATAGCCGAGGTAATGGGGCTTTTCAGTTTTGAAGATAGTAAGTTGCAATATGCAAAATATGCCTACGATTTTTGTTATAACCAGGGTGATTATTATGAGGTCAATTCTGCCTTCACATTCGAGTCGAGCATTGAAGACTTGAACCAATATCTGGAGTCGAAGTAATTCATTTAGGTTTCATCCAAAGTATGAATAGGCTTTTCTTTTTAGTTGTTCTTCTTTCCGTTGTATTGACTTCATGTCACAACAGCAAACACTTCTATAAAATGGGTGTGAAACAAGAGCAAGGGGGGTTGGTAAGTGAAGCCGCTGAGAGCTACTACACTGCCTTGCAGAGAAGTCGAACGAATGTGGACGCTCAAATTGGAATGAAACGCACTGGTCAGCTGGTGCTAAATAATATGCTCAATGATTTTGCGAAGCAACGAAATTTTGGAGAATATAAATCGGCCGTCTATGCATTTCATCAAGCTCGCAATTATCGCGACCGAATTCAAAGCGTAGGAGTTTCGTTGTTGCTCGCTGATTTTTATGAAAAGGATTATCAGGAAAGTAAGAGCATCTATCTGAAAAATCTCTACGATGAGGGAAATAAGCTGTTAGAGGAGAAAAAGTTTGCCGAGGCGGAGAAGCGGTTTTCCGAGATAAAGCAGTTGGATCCGGGATACAAGGATGCCGGTGACTTGGGTGACATCGCCTATCTGGAACCGCTTTATCAGCAAGGAAAGTCTGCTATGGTGCTCGAACATTTTCGCGAGGCATATGAGCAATTCGAAATGGTAATTGCCCGCAAAAGCACCTATAAAGATGCATTGGCCTTGCGAAAGGAATGCATCGAAAAGGGAAGGTTTACTATTGCTTTGGTAGATTTTAAAAATGCAAGCGGAACGCCCGGTATGGAGGCTAAAATAGCGGCCTACACGCTTGATGCGCTCACGTCGAGTAAGGATCCGTTCATTAATGTTGTTGATCGTGAAAACTTGCAGAACATTATCAATGAGCAACATTTACAGATGACCGGTATTATCGATGAAAATACGGCCGTTGCCGTGGGCGAGCTTGTTGGCGCAAATGCCATATTGACTGGAACAGTATTAAGTTATTCCGAAAAGAAGGGAACGCTGAGAAGTAAGCAACGTCAGGGTTACACAACCTATCAGGAACGTGTTCTCAATCGAACAGACGGTAAATACTATATGCAGACCATGTATAGGCCTTGTAATTACACGGAATATTATAACTCGAATTCATGTGTGGTTGCTTTTCAGTATAAACTAACGAATATTAAGACTGGTGAAATCATAGTAACGGAAATAATTGAGAAGACACTCAATGATGAAGTGATTTATGGTCGATTTGATGGTGACGTAAATACACTTTGGCCAGCAGGGCAGGGAGGACCGAATCTAAACCAAAACGATCGCAGGGCATTACAATCTATGATGAGTGCTCGGCAGGATGTTAAATCATCCGGTGAATTGTCGAATACGTTGTTTAATCAAATCTCAGCACAAATGACGGGTGCGATTGATAAGGCAATAAAGGAGATTGTGAAATGAGAATGAACGCACTTTTGTGGTCGTTGATCGTTTTGCTATTGGCTTCCTGCTCGGCAAAGAAGGATACAACATCAGCAAGTCAACAAGCGACTATTGAAGTACCTGCACCTGAATGGGTTGGTAATAGACCGCATTCGCCTTCTTATTACATCGGTATTGGGTCGTGCAGCAAATTTGCTCAGCCCTACGATTATCAGACAATTGCCAAGAAGAATGCCCTCAACGATTTGGCCTCTGAAATTAGTGTTCGCGTGCAGGGACAAACCTTCTTGAATTCACTTGAAGTGAATAAGAGTTTTAGCGAAGAATTTATTTCCAATGTTTCGACCTCAACAGATGCGAAAATTGAAGACTATGAAATTGCGGGTACCTGGGAGAACAAGAACGAGTTCTGGGTTTTTTATCGACTCGATAAGGCAAGATATCAAGCCTGGAAAATGGCTAAAAAATCGGCGGCCCTGAATCTCGCGAATGACTTCTACCAAAAGGGATTGGAAGCTGAAAAGAATTCGAATGTTCTGGCAGCCTTCGATTTGTACATGCGGGGCATTTTTGCGCTGAAGGACTATTGGAATGAGAGTAATGAGTATATGTCGGCTGCCGGTAAAGTGTATCTCGATAATGAGATCTTTAGTTCCATGCAAAAAATGTGTGGTAATCTGAAATTGAGTACAGACAAGAACAGAGTAAAACTAACATCTGAAAATAATTTCACCCAAGATGTTTTTGCTACCTTGTCGTTAGATGGTCGAGCGGTAAAAGGACTTACAGTGAAGTATTCCTATGAGAAGGTTCAAGGTATGCATCGATCGGAGGTGATCACCACAGAAGTGGGACATGCCACGGTGCCAGTAAGTGAGGCTAACTTCTCCAATACATCAAATGCGGTAACTATCGAACTTGATTTGACTAAATTGAAGGTTCAGGACTTGGATCAGAAGGTGCAGGATGGATTTATTCAATCATTTAAAACCGACAGAAAAGCGCTGCCCATTGAAGCTGTTCTTCCTTCGTTTTTCATTACGTCCAATGAGTTGAATTATGGCGCTTTAACTTCTGCCAAGGTGCTGCAAAGCGCATTGTCGGGTGCATTGGTTGCTAAAGGACTCCGAATTGCAGGCAAAGAGAGTGAAGCGGACTTTGTAGCAACTATAGAGTCGAACACCAAGGAGGGAGGCCAGGCCAACGGTTTTGTGGTTGCTTTTCTTGAAGTGAATCTGGTAGTCAAGAATCGGAAGACGGGAGAAGTTGCCTTCAGTGAAACACTTTCATCTGTCAAAGGTCTCCAGTTAAACAAAGATGCCGCCGGCATTGAGGCCTATAAAAAGGGCAAGGAAAAAGTAGAGCAAGCGATGACACCTAAGTTGCTACAATCAATTTTATAATGGGAATTCGGCTTTGGCATGGTAGTAGAAATTAACTTTGCAAATTCAATAAAGATCAATAAATAATTTACGTCCTATGAAAACTCGTCATTTTACATTCATTACGATGCTCGCAATTGTAGCTTTTATGGCTACTTCGTGCAAAAAGAAAAAGGCTGCTGTAGAAACACCGAAGCCTTCTGGTGAGGTCCTTATCAATGAATATTGCACCGGTGATCAGTACAAAAGCAGCGCTGAAGCTTTCCGCGCAACAGCAACCGGAGAAAGCATGGACCGCGAAACCGCTAAGAAAAAGGCTCGCTCAAACGCTCAATCAGAGTTGGCGAAAACCATTAGCAGTACGATGAAAATTGTAGGCGACAACTATGTAAACTCAACCGAGTTCAACAACAAAGAAGAGGTTACAGAAACTTTCCAGGAAATGGCTCGCACGGTGGTTGATCAGGAATTGCGCGGGGCCATAGAAATCTGTGAGAAACTTACACAGCGCGAAAACGGAACGTTTGTAAGTTACGTAGCAATCGAGTTGAGCGGATCGAAAATTGCGGACGCATACAACTCAGGACTTTCTCAAAACGAGAAGCTGAAAGCCGATTACAACTACGAAAAGTTCAAAGATACCTTTGAAAAAGAAATGGAGAAGATGGCTAACGGCAAGTAATTCCGTGGTCTGATAGATATAAAAAACCCTCGCCACAAGCGAGGGTTTTTTATGGTCTTTCGTTTTCTTTATTTCGTCATACGGCTGCGCAATTCAGCATCGATGGCATCCAGAAAATCTTCTGTGGTGAGGTAATGTTCCTCTTTGGTTTGGTCTCCGTGAATACAAACGGCCAAGTCCTTCGTCATCTTTCCGCCTTCTACTAAATCTACGCATACTTGCTCCAGGGTTTTGGAGAAGTTGGCGAGTTCGGTATTACCGTCAAGCTTCGCACGATGAGCTAAACCTTGCGTCCATGCGAAAATCGATGCGATTGGATTGGTAGAAGTTTTCTTGCCTTGCTGATGTTGGCGATAGTGACGTGTAACCGTTCCGTGAGCGGCTTCTGCTTCCATCGTTTTTCCATCCGGTGTAATCAAAGCAGAAGTCATGAGGCCCAAAGAACCGAAGCCCTGCGCAACGATGTCGCTTTGCACGTCGCCATCGTAGTTTTTGCAGGCCCACACAAAACCGCCTTCGCTTTTCATGCAGTAGGCTACCATGTCATCGATGAGTCTGTGCTCGTAGGTGATGCCAAGCTCAGTGAATTTGGCTTTGAACTCTGCTTGGTAAACCTCTTCGAAAATATCTTTGAAACGGCCGTCATAGGCCTTCAAGATGGTGTTCTTGGAGGAGAAATACAGATCCCATTTGCGCAAAATAGCCTGGTTGAAACAACTACGCGCGAATCCGTAAATACTCTCATCTGTGTTATACATGCTGAGTGCAACGCCATCGCCTTCGAAGTTGTACACTTCCCACGATTTCGCTTCACCGCCGTCTTCCGGAGTGAAAGTCATGGTCAATTTTCCTTTGCCCTTGATGGTGGTATCGGTAGCGCGGTATTGATCACCAAATGCATGGCGCCCAATGTTGATGGGTTTCGTCCAACCGGGGACCAGTCGGGGTATGTTTCTGCAAATAATGGGTTCGCGGAAAACAGTTCCTCCAACTATATTGCGGATGGTGCCATTGGGGCTCTTCCACATTTTTTTGAGGCTGAACTCTTTCACACGCGCTTCATCGGGAGTGATGGTGGCGCATTTCACTGCGACATTGTATTTCAGCGTTGCTTCTGCACTTTCAACCGTAACGCGATCATCTGTTGCGTCGCGGTTTTCCATGCCAAGGTCGAAATACTTGATGTCTAATTCGAGATACGGGAAAATCAACTTGTCTTTGATGAATTTCCAGATAATGCGGGTCATTTCATCGCCATCCATCTCAACGATGGGGTTGGCTACCTTTATTTTATTCATTGCAAATTGAGTTGTACAACTTGAATTTTATGCGTGTTCGCGCGTGCTGAAGTAGAATGCACCTTCGATTAGTGCATTTTCATCGCTGTCGCTTCCGTGCACGGCGTTGGCAGCAATGCTTGTAGCAAACATGCGTCGAATAGTTCCTTCTGCTGCTTTCTGAGGGTCTGTAGCGCCTATCAATGTGCGGAAATCTTCAACGGCATTGTCTTTCACCAGAATGGCCGCTACGATCGGACCGCTCGTCATATAGTCAACAAGTTCGCCGTAAAACGGACGTTCCTTATGAACTTCGTAAAACTTGCCTGCTTCTTCTTTGCTCAAGCGGGTCAACTTCATCGCCTTGATGGTGAACCCTGATTCGATAATTTTATCGATGATTTTTCCAGTGTGTCCCGCAGCGGTTGCATCGGGCTTAATCATCGTGAATGTTACATTTCCTGCCATTGGTTTATAGAATTTATTTGAGGCGCGAAAATAAGGAATTTGTTTCAAGTGAACGAGCGTATTGGTTTACTTTCAGTCGGTGTGTGCGCTTGGTCACTTTGTATCTTCGCCGAAATTATATTCCATGGCATCTTTGTCTCAAATCACTTCCAACGCCAATCGTTATATGGATCTGGAGGATAAGTATGGCGCGCACAACTATCACCCACTTCCTGTGGTGCTCGAACGTGGTGAGGGCGTATACCTTTGGGACGTAGAAGGAAAGCGTTACTATGATTTTCTCTCGGCCTACTCAGCCGTAAATCAGGGGCATTGCCATCCCACTATTACACGGGCTCTCGTTGAACAGGCTTCCAAGCTGGCTCTTACCAGCCGCGCATTTCACAATAGCTCACTCGGCCCCTATGAAAAGTTCATTTGCGAGTTTTTCGGATACGACCGGGTTTTGCCCATGAACACTGGGGCGGAGGGCGTTGAAACAGCCATCAAGATTTGCCGTAAATGGGCTTACGAGAAAAAGGGCATAGCCGAAAACAGCGCGAAGATTATCGTTTGCGAGCATAATTTTCATGGAAGAACTACGACCATTGTGTCTTTTTCGACTGACCCCGACTCGAAAGAGAATTTCGGTCCCTATGGCGGCGGATTTATCACGATTCCTTACAACGACTTGAACGCCTTATCTGCTGCTCTTGCGGACCCCGACGTAGCAGGTTTCCTCGTAGAACCTATGCAGGGTGAGGCCGGTGTCGTGGTGCCCGATGCTGGCTACCTCAAGAATGCGTTTGACCTATGTCGCAAAGCAAATGCTTTGTTTATCGCTGATGAAATTCAAACAGGAATTGCGCGCACGGGACGCATGCTAGCTTGCGATCATGAGGGTTTCAAACCGGATATGTTGATTCTAGGTAAGGCTCTCAGTGGTGGAATTTATCCGGTGAGCGCAGTGTTAACTTCTGATGAGGTGATGCTCTGCATTAAACCCGGTCAACACGGAAGTACATATGGCGGTAATCCTCTTGCTGCAACAGTTGCGGTAGCAGCTTTGAGCGTAGTTCGCGATGAAAAACTAGCTGAAAATGCCCAGCGACTGGGTGAGATTTTTCGCAGCGAAATGAATCGCATCATCGCTGCACATCCTATAGTAAAATTGGTTCGGGGTAAGGGCTTGCTGAATGCGATTGTCATCAACGATTCTCCCGAAAGTAAAACCGCCTGGAATATGTGTCTGGCATTTGCGCAGAACGGTTTGCTTGCGAAGCCAACTCACGGAAATATCATTCGATTTGCCCCGCCATTGGTAATCACAGAAGAACAAATCATGGAGTGCGTGCGCATAATTGAGAAGACAATCGAAGATTTTTCTAATCGCTCATGATTATCGTTGGTAACACGCTGGTGAGCGAAGATCTGTTTGATCAGCAGTTCGTATGTGATTTGAATGCCTGCAAAGGCGCATGCTGTGTGGAAGGTGAAAGTGGAGCTCCGCTCGAGCAGGATGAACTTGTATTCATTGAGGAAAATCTGGAGGCTGTAAAACCATTCATGCGAAGCGAGGGCATCGATGCTCTTGAGAAAAATGGTCCTTACGTGGTTGACGACGATGGCGATTTTGTTACCTCGCTCGTAGGAAAGCATGGTGAGTGCGTTTTTGTAGCCTTCGATGAGAAGGGAATCGCGAAATGCGCATTAGAGCAGGCTTATAATGCGGGTAAGACATCTTGGAAAAAACCCATCTCCTGCCATTTGTATCCGGTGAGATTGGCAAAATTGACGGAATATGTTGCCGTCAATTATCATAAATGGCAAGTGTGTGAGCCGGCCTGTGCTTGCGGCCAGTCGTTGAAAGTTCCGGTCTATCGTTTTCTGCGTGAGCCGCTTGTTAGGCGGTTTGGAGAGGCATGGTATGCAGAGCTTGAAGAAGTAGCTGCACATTGGAACGAGCAGGGCTAGAAATGTCTCGTTATCGAGATTTCTGAATTCACGGAGGTACGTTAATACTTATCCGATTGGAAGGAGCAGCTGTGACTTTAGTTCAGCTACTTTGCAATAGAGAACAGTAATTATTCTTCTCATTGCAGATTTATTCGACCAACATCGCCTCGTGTCTAGATTTTCGCGCATACACCTATTGATTTGGCTAATTGGCCTGCTAACGATTTTCCTTCATTCAATTCGGTTGACTGCACAGGAGCAATACAGCATACGACCGTTGTTTGATTCAAATACGCGTGACTCTGAATGCAGCGCGGGTTTAATGCGTGGGCAATTACTTGTCTTAAAATCTACCGCAGCTAAGAATCGAAATTGGACATGGTCAGATTTGGTACGACCAGGACAAATCATGGCTCTAACTCGAGGTGAGGACTTTTCCAGCTGGGGTGAAGCCCGTGCCATTCTTCCGAAGGGATGGAAGTGCGTTGGGCCCGTTAGTTATTCCGAAGCAGATTCGACCTTGTATTTTTCGTCGGCAAAGAATTTTGGAAGTGCTCGGGGCCGACATGTAAAAATCTATAGTAGTCGCTGGGATGGCAAACGCTGGAGTAACCCAAGCTGGATCAGCGTTGCCGATGTTTCAGCCGATAATATGCATCCATTTTATGAGGCGTCCAGAAAGATGCTTGTCTTCTCGAGCGATAGCCAGGGTGGCTGCGGTGGAATGGACATTTGGTATTCCATGAAATCCGAAAATGGTTGGGCGCAACCGATAAATCCGGGTTTGGGAGTGAACTCACCCGCGGATGAAATAGGCCCCACTATGCATGGGGGTGATATTTATTACGCAACCAATAGCGCAGATTCTTGGGGAGGTTATGACATCAGACGCGCTTTGGGCGCGAATCAATGGCGCACTTCAATCGCAGAAGGTGCTCCGATAAATAGTGCGGCTGATGAAATTGGAATCGTGTTTTTATCGAACGATAAGGCTGTGCTTACTTCGAATCGAATGGGAGGCAAGGGCGGTAGTGATTTGTTTTTGATAAGCCGAGAGCCGAGAGCAGATGAACTTCACGAAATGAAGTTGTTCGTGACATGCGGTGGAACAGCTCTAAGCGGCGCTGAAATAATTGTTCGGAATAGTCAAGGCGAAACAGTTCAAAGTTCCAGCAGCGATGACTTCGGACGAATCGATATCCAAAATCTCAGATTAAATCAGGCGTACACTTTTCAGCTCAAATCCGGTGTTTGCTATTGTCTTCTCATTTTGAACGACTCTTTTGGTAATCGATTGAAGGAGGTTGGCTTTGATGCCAATGGAATGGCCTTTCTTGAGTTGCTGCCATTTCTCTTTACCGAAATGCGCTCCCTGCTCGTGGATGATGGAAGTTTATTGAATGTGACTTTTGATGGCCAACTCTATCAGGAAAAGCCTGGTGACATTGGTCGTGGCGAACCTATTACCATTCTCAATTCAGCAGGCGACGTAGTTGCTTTGGCTTATACCAACGAAATTGGCAAGTTTCGGTTTACGAAGCTGGACCCTCAACTTGCTTATGTGATGCGTTTATCTGAGCAATCGGAAGCAAAGCATGCCATCATCACCGATCGGGGACGAAAGATTGATATTCCAGTCTTGAACGCTGAGGTCGAATACACGCGTCTGAAGAAGGAAGAAGCCATCGAACTGGTTAATGAGTTTAATGATACGATTCTCATTTCATCTGACGACCTATTCGTCATTAATCGCATGTATTATGCATACAATAGCGCTGAGTTAACAGCCGAATCGCGCTCACAATTGGATCAACTTGCCATTATAATAGAACGTAACAGGGAGATAAATCTGCAACTCATTGCGCATACCGATTCGCGAGGCGATGGTGCATCTAATCTTGATCTTTCTGAACGTCGCGCTTCCGCAGCCAAGGAATACCTCATCACCAAGGGTATAAGCGAACTTCGTCTGAATTCGCTGGGACTTGGTGAAGAGCAGCTCATGAATGAATGCAAGGATGGTGTTGTATGTACAGAACCTGAGCACGCCATAAATCGCCGAACAGAAATTCGGTTGAAGCTTCAAAATTGCGAGATTCTTTCCGGTCGGTAGAATCTGTGTGACACTTATCATTTTATGTTTTGACCAAACTCACGCAGTTGATTGCATATTGCGATGTTTTTTGCATACATTGAAGCGATTGCTTCTCGCATCATCAATTTATCTACCTCTATGGAATTATCGAAAATGCTGCTTTCTGTTACACCGGAAATTGAACAAAGGAGATTGCAGGTTCTGCGCTCACTGGAAATCCTGGATACCCCGGTGGATGAATTATACGACGATATCACCCGCACCGCAGCGGCTCTAACCAATTCCACAACAGCGTTAATCACCTTTGTGGACGAAGACCGTGTATGGTTTAAATCCCAAGTGGGAGGTAGTCGAACAGAAGTAAAACGAAGCGATTCATTTTGTCAATACACGATATCGGATAATCATCTTTTTGAAATTGAGGATACGCTCGAAGTTGAAGAGTTCAAGAACAATCCACTGGTTACGTCGAAACCTAAATGGAGGCATTACGCCGGTGTTCCTCTGCAAATCGAGGAAGGTGTCAATGTGGGTGCTCTCTGTGTTCTGGGCACGAAGCCTTCGAAACTCACCGAGCGTGAGGCGAGCACTCTCACTTTTTTAGCAAAGACGGTGGTGCATTTAATTCGGTTGCGAAAGTCCATTGTCGAATTAAATTCATCACAACAACTCCTCAAGGTGCTTCAGGAAATCAATGAAGATTTTATTCAGTCGCCGGAAAACAAAAGAAATTTGTTCCGAAAAATGCTCGACTACGTCTTACAAGTAACCGGCAGTGAATATGGTTTTATTGGAGAGGTGTTTTTAAATGAGGGAAAGCAGGCTTTGAGGACCTTTGCCATAACCGATATCTCCTGGAACGATGAAACAAGAGAGTTGTATCGCAAGTACGAAGAAAAGGGCATGGTGTTTCTCAACCATGAAACGCTATTTGGCTATACATTGAAAACGGGGG
>JAIYBR010000284.1 GCA_027488435.1 Flavobacteriales bacterium | reverse complement strand
TCACTGTAATAGGCGAAGACAATTTGCATGGTCTTAATGCGAATTTGGCGTCGGTTTAGCATCTATGTTTAAAATCAGTTTAAGTTTAAGTATAAGTTCAACTACATCGTAGCTTTCAGTTTGGCTATGGAAGCAATGCGTGCTTCGGCCAGTTGATTTGCCGCTAGGTAAGTTGGTATTGAATTCGTTTTTGAAATCTGAAAAATATTCAGCGCAGTCTGGTAAATCCCTTCAGCCTGAGCCAAGGCTGCATTGCGGTTATAACCAACTATCTCCCAATAGCAATTGATAATGCCACCGGCATTAACCAAATAATCAGGCGCATACAAGATTCCACGCTTCAACACCTCTTGGCCATGCAGCTCCTCATCTTTTAGCTGATTGTTAGCGGCACCACACACGATGCTGCATTTCAGTCGGTCGAGTGTATCGTCGTTGATGGTAGCTCCCAACGCGCAAGGACTGTAAATGTCCATTGGTATATCGTACACATCTTTCGCATCAACGGCCTTCACGCCATGCTTCTTGACAACAGCGTTTACACGGTCATCATAGATATCGCATATCGTTACGTCTGCTCCCTCTTTTACTAAGTGCTCAACAAGGTATTCGCCCACGTGACCAACACCCTGCACAACCACTTTCTTACCAGCCAGCGAGTCGTTGCCGCTAAGTTCCTTTTGGCTTGCCTTCATGCCCATGTATACACCATAGGCTGTAACCGGACTGGGATCGCCGCTACCTCCAAGGTATTCCGGCAAACCCACAACGTGTTTAGTTTCCAGACGAACATACTCCATGTCGCGAGTAGAAATTCCAACATCTTCTGCTGTGATATACTTTCCACCACAACTATTGACAAACTTTCCAAAGCGTCGCATGAGCGCCTCACTTTTCTGCTTTCGGGCATCACCAATGATAACGGCTTTGCCACCTCCGATATTAAGTCCCGCAAGAGCGTTTTTGTAGGTCATACCGCGCGAAAGGCGAAGCGCATCTGTCATGGCCTCCTCTTCTGTTCCGTATGCCCACATACGCGTGCCTCCTACTGCAGGACCGAGAGTGGTATTATGAATAGCGATGATTGAACGAAGACCTGTTTCATTGTCTTGGCAAAATACAAGTTGTTCGTGGTTGAAGGTCGACATACGACCGGTGACTGAGGCTTCAGTAACGTTAACTGCAGCCTTTTCCATGGTTTCCATCAATTGGTAATTTTCGAATTGGGCCCAACGCAAAACGTTTTCGCGCGGCTTATAAAATTGGTTTCTATTTCCTTACTTATTGCAAAATCTCATCAATGGCTAGTGCCAATTTGCGGTCGCGTTCTGTAATAACATCGCCGGCATCGTGTGTGCTCAGTTCTACACGCACATAATTGTATACGTTGAACCAGGCAGGATGGTGTCCCATCTTCTCGCTGATAAAAGCCACACGGGTCATAAAGGTGAAAGCTTCCTGGAAATCCTTGAAGCGAAATTCACGTACCAGTTTATTGTCAGACTCTTTCCACATAAGGCAGTGGTTTGATTAATTGCGCAAATATAGACTTTTCAATATACAATGCGCATTCGGCAGGTTTGGAATACTTAAATAACTATGTTCTTCGCTCGGCCTTCAAAATTTCAACCCGCAAACGGCTCAGCGCCTCGGGTGTAATGCCTAGATAAGAAGCTATTTGCCGCTGGGATACTCGCTGTTGCAGATTTGGATAAGTAGCCACGAACTCCTGATAGCGTTCAGTCGCCGACGCACTCAACAACAAGAGCACTCGTTTTTGTAAAACGGCTAAACGCCTCAATAACCGATGAAGCTCGAGACTTGCAAAATCAGGGTGACTGCCCATGTGCTTATTGACCAACTCCTCAAAGATGTCGGCACGAATAACCTCGACCTCCGAATCTTCCAACGCATCAATGGTAAGCACTGCGGGTTGTTGCATGGCAGTGGATTGTATGTCAGAAATAATCCAACCCTCAGGTGCGAACATGTAAATATGCTGCTTACCCTTATCATCCGTCGTAAAGCTTCGCAAAAGGCCCCGCTTCACAAAATAGGCGTGCTTCTGATTATCACCACTGTGCTGCAGGACTTGTCCTTTCAAAACGCGAATCGTCTTTACCTGTTCAAGCAATTCGCGCAAACCATCAGATTCCGCATTAGAATCTCCTTTGAAATATTGAGCAAAATCCATAGCCCCGCGAAAATAATTCGAATTAACTCCTCACTTACCGAACCAACCCCTATCTCCTTTGCGAATGCGGTAAAACCAATCCCAATAACTTAAGTGATGGCTGCGAACAAATCCCTTTCGTGCTCCGCGAGGAATGAAAAATCTTCCGCCTTTTTTAGGATCAAGCTTATCAATTCCGGCAACAGCACATTGCGGCGCGATGCCGTCCTGCCTGCACGTTATATCCGCTCCCTTCTCAAAGCGATTGCTACCATACTGCCAAACCTCTTGAAACTTATTCCAGTCCATACCGCCAACACCGGGACTTTCCGGAGCGAGAATGAGAATTTTACCAAACACTACATAAGGTTCAACAGCTTCTAAAAACCCCAAGGCATACGCATATCCCATGCTGTGGCAAACCATATCGAGCGTATCTCGAACTTGCCCTGCGGCGAAGCTGCTGACGAACTTTTCACCGCAACGTTTACCATTCTCACATCGCATTCGGAAACCATCTTCATTGGGCTCATCATTAAAGCCCCAATTGCTTCGCCCTATCCAACCGAAGCGCGTAACGAACCACGACCAAAAGCTTCGCCCCTTGGTTCGCTGCATCGATGTAGCAACCGGATGGTGACCGTCGATATACAGAGCTGTTACCGGCTGAAAGCGCGCTATGAGCGTGTCGTCGATGTCGAACCAGTAGCCCGCAGGCGACATTCCTCCCGGTGGCGAAACGCTGTAGATGTCATTGTTAGTTGTCATACTATCCAAATGCAATCCGCGATATCCGTTTGAAAATATGAGAAAGCGTCGCTGCCCATGCATCGTGCACGTCAAGGCAATGAGATAAATCAACACACAAAATTTACCTTTCATATTGATAGAAAATACCTTCGGCAAAACCCGTCCATAAACAAGCGCGCTGACCGCTTGCCTTCAAGCCATTGTTTATCCAAGTATTGCATGTGTGTATCATACTATAACGCCCATGGGCGTCGTAGTAACGATCGTAATCAAAATTTACAGCAGCCAGCAACGGCTGGAGCATAACACGTTTTCCATTCTCATCAGCTACCAATGAACGGCTGACATAGGCGCATAAACGCGTATACTGATTTCGGGTGAGTTGAAGTCGGATGGTGGGCCTATCGGTAGGCACATTGAAATAATACGAGGCATGTATACCCGCTGTGCCCAAACCGGTAGCTGCTGAGACTGCTGTTATAACAGTAAGATCGGCCCAGGTCGGCGTATTCATATAGAAATTCTTGTCGCCCCAGCCTATGGCAATCCATGAAAGGGAAGTGTCGGGATTTGCATTATTGGAATATGGGAAATCTATGCTCCAGTCGTGAACATTTGTTTTTACTTGCACAAGAAAATCAGTGTGAGGGCCCGACTTCAATAAATACACATCATACAAAAGGGAATCTTTCGCCGAGAAAGGCTCCTCCGAAATCGGAATCAAGGCGCTAACAACAGCAAAAATCGAGTAGCATAAAAGGCCAAATACAAAGACCATGAGGATCCATCGGATGCAACCTACCGTAAAACGGAGCACGTCGACAATTTTTTTTACGATTGAACTATTCATGTGACACAAATAAACGCATGCCGACTAACGATTGTACCAACATCATCAAACAAAATTTACATTAATAAGGCGGATGTTTGGGTTGGTTGTTGAGCACAGTTTCGATGCGCAACATAACCTCATCCGTCAGAAGTGGCAACGCTTCAGTTGC
>JAIYBR010000159.1 GCA_027488435.1 Flavobacteriales bacterium | reverse complement strand
CCAACCCCTTGACATTGAAGTAGCTGGTCGTTTTTGTGAGCTAAAATTTATTATTTTAGACCACGAACGTGTAGACGTTTTGTTAGGACTAGAATGGATGAAACATTTTGATGTTAAATTCCGTCCAAAATCAATATTTCCAGTGCGTTTTCCGGTAGAACGTGTAAGATGGCATGATGATCTATTAAACACAGTTAAAGGAAAAGTAAATGGAAAGCATGCAATAATGCAAATAAACGCAAGGTATAAAGTAAGTTCGATTAGTAGAAGCTCCTTGGAGTATTTTGGGATTAAATCAATAAGGGATGCGAATGGAAAACTAATAATTGAGGATAGTTTTGAGGTCTCTTTTCAAACAAGAAGACTCAGACTAAGAAAATTAGAAATCGACGACTCTCCTTTTCTATCACTGATATTAGGACGAGATGTGATCGAAAAATTAGATATAGAGGTAGATGAATATGATTTCCGAAATATGTTTTTCGGTGAGGTTAAGGTACGAACCGATGAAGATTATGAAATGGAAGAAGATTTTCCTGCTGCACTCAGTGAAATGTGCACCGAGGAAGATGAAATAGACGAAAGTGATCTAGGATGGGTCTTTAATGATACATCTAAAGTAAAATGCTTATCAACATGGCAAGAAAGACAAAATGAAATAGACGTTTTTCTATCAAAGCATGAAGATGCTTTTGCAAATGATTACAACCAGCTGGGGGAATGCACCGTTAAGGAGCATCAAATAAAAACAAATTCGGAAACCCCAATAAGGCAACGGCCTTACAAAACGAGCCATGCGGACAGACTAGCAATCAGAGAAGAAATTAAGAAAATGTTAGATGCTGGAGTTATAAGAGAGTCTCAGAGTGAATGGAGCTCGCCCGTAGTAATGGTGAAAAAGAAGGGAACTTCAAACAGAAGAATGTGCGTGGATATGCGAGGAATCAACCGTATAACCCCGACTGATCCTTTCCCCTTGCCAAGAATTGAAGACTTATTAGGAGAATTGAATCAACATAAAATTTTCTCTACTCTTGACTTAAAATCAGGGTATTGGCAAATTAAACTTCATCCCAATTCAATCGCAAAATCAGCGTTTAGCACTCCAGATGGACATTACGAATTTTTAAGATTACCTTTCGGGCTGAAGAACGCTCCGGCCGACTTTCAGCGTATCATGCAAATCGTTTTAGGTGGTTTGTCGTACGTACAAGTGTACATCGATGATATCGTTATCTATTCAAAAACATTAGACGAACACTTTTTACACCTAGAAGAGGTTTTTATCAGATTAAAAAACTCTAGATTAAAGCTTAACAAGGAGAAATGCGTGTTTTTTGCATCAAAAATTCAGCTTTTGGGCCATATTGTCTCGGGTACAGGAATTGAAATGGACCCAGCAAAAGTAGAAGCCATCAATATTAAAAATAAAAAAAATGTTAAACAATTACAGCAATTTTTGGGGTTATGCAACTATTACCGGAGATTTGTACCAGAATTCTCTAAAACAGCAGCTCCTCTGTATGCTTTGTTCAAAAAAGATATGGAATTTATATTTACAGACGAATGTAAACAAGCGTTTGACCAGCTTAAAACAGCTCTAACTAATTACCCAGTTCTGAGACAAGCTGATCCCGCTAAACCCTTTCTATTATTCACAGACGCCTCTGGAGTGGCATTAGGAGCTATTTTGTCTCAGCAAGATGAAGAAGGCAACGATTATGTGTGCGCTTATGCTTCACGAATCCTTAGAGGTGCTGAAGTTCATTATGGTATCACTGAAAAAGAAGCGTTAGCTATGGTCTGGGGAATCAAGTATTTCAAAATGTACCTAGATAATGGATTAAAATTTAAATTAATAACGGATCACAGTGCACTCACCTGGTTAATGAAAATTAAAGAACCTACTGGTCGTCTGGCTAGATGGGTCATGTATTTACAAGCTTTTGATTTTGAAGTCCTTCATCGAAAAGGCAAAGCGCATTGCAATGTAGATGCTCTCAGTCGGCCAGCTTACATGAGTAGTAGAAATGTTTCGGACAACGAAGATAATGAGGATATTTCAACTAAGTACCTGGATCCATGGGATGATGAGGCCTTTCTTCACTATCAGGAACATGGAAAACATACAGCTGGAATCAGTAAGAAAGCGTCCAAAAGAGTCCTTAAAACTTCTGAAAAGTTTACTTTATCAAATGGAGAGCTATGGTACACGAAAAATGAACATTGGAAAATTGTACCGAAGCCTGATTTTAGGGAAGAAATTATCGAAAGAGCTCATCTTTTAGGGCATTTTGGAAGAGAAACAACTCTAATGAGGCTTAAACAAAAATATTATTGGCCAAAAATGGATGCATCTATAGAAAAGGTGATTAATAATTGTCGAGTATGTATTCGACACAAAAAGGATCGAGTAGTTGAGCACGGAGCTATAGCTATTCCAATCAATGCAATCTTTGATCGAATAGGAATCGATTGCATTTTCGGATTACCAGAAACAGATGAGGGATATAGGGGAAT
>JAIYBR010000229.1 GCA_027488435.1 Flavobacteriales bacterium | reverse complement strand
GAACGTCCTGAAGAGGTTACCGATATGAAGAGAAGCGTAAAGGCAGAGGTAATTGCATCTACGTTCGATGAGCCTGCTGAACGCCACGTGAAGATTGCCAATATAGTTTTGGAGAAGGCCAAGCGCATGGTGGAGTGCGGACACGACGTTTGCATTCTGCTCGATTCAATTACCCGTTTGGCCCGTGCCTACAACACAGTAGCTCCGGCCAGTGGTAAAGTACTTTCAGGTGGTGTTGAAGCCAATGCACTTGAAAAACCAAAGCGTTTCTTTGGAGCTGCTCGCAAGATTGAAAATGGAGGCTCGCTTTCTATCATAGCCACAGCGCTCGTGGATACAGGATCGAAAATGGATGAAGTTATTTTCGAAGAATTTAAGGGAACCGGTAACATGGAACTCCAACTGGAACGCAAGATCTCTAATCGCCGCATTTTCCCTGCCATCGATATTCTCTCGTCAGGAACGAGAAAAGAAGACTTGCTCCATGATCGTGATGTGCTTCAACGTATGTGGATTCTGCGTCGCCATCTTGCCGACATGAACCCGGTGGAAGCAATGGAGTTTGTGAAAGATCGAATAGAAAAAACGAAAAACAACGAGGAATTTCTTGTTAGCATGAATTCTTAAGACCATGTGGATTTCACGTTTACCCTGGATTTTTGCTCTGCTCTGGCTAGTTATACGATGGATATTGGGTGCTAAGCTCGAAGTAGAGTCAGCGCAGAATTCTGGTGTCTTACTCAATATCCTATTCATTTTATTGCTTGTTTTCCTCGCTATAAATATTCATTATAGAAACTTACAGGGTCGAAAGTCTGGATTCCTCGAGGATATGAAGGCGTGTTTAAAGCCAACGCTTCTTTATGTCTTGACAGTTATTGTGTTTATCGGAGTGTATTATGCCTGGTTGAGCGATGATATCCAGGAGTTGAGAGGAGCGTATATTGAGGCTTTCAATGAAGGGATTGTTGATGAGAATAAAAGAACAACCTTACTGAGTGAGCATCCTGAATTACACGATAAATCAGTGGAAGAGCTTATGCAAATGAATCGCGAGAATGTGGAGAGGAGTATTTCTGTTCAGACTCGTATTATGGGAGGTTCCTTAGCGTTGACCATAATTGCTGTTGTCTACGGATTCCTAGCGGTTGTTATCTGGCGAAAATTTCTAATACGACATTAACGCAACATTTCGATTTACTTTCGTTAGAGATGCCATGTCCATGAAAAAGCTCGTATATACTGTGTTTGTCTTAATGGCCATGTTGGTAGTTAACAACGCATTTGCTCAGGCAAAGGGCAGAGAGAACCTTCCCAATTTCGATAACCGTTTGTATCATTTTGGTTTTTTGCTGTCCACCAATACTTCTTCTTTCTTCTTAGACTACAAGCCGGACTTTTCTTTTAATGATTCCTTACTTGGAATTGAAAATGTCCCTCAATCCGGCTTCAATCTCGCGTTGCTGGCATCCTTTAATCCAATTAAAAATGTGAATTTGAGATTCGTACCCGGCCTTTCATTCCAAGATAGAGGATTGAATTATACCTTTCTTACCGCCGACAACAAGGTAGAAACGTTTCTGAAACGAACCGAATCGGTGTGGTTGCAGTTTCCGCTCGAACTGAAATTAAGAACGAATAGAGTCGGCAACTTTGCAGCATATGCGCTTGTTGGTGGGAGTTATGGCATCGACATGCAGTCTCAGAAGGATGTTGACGAATCAGTGGCTGGAAAAATTGTTATCAAGCTTCAAAAGACAGATATGACAATTGATGCAGGAGGTGGTTTTGTATTCTTTCTGCCATTTTTCAAATTCGGAATTGAGATGAAGACATGCTTCGGAACCAAGGACATCTTGATTCAGGAGAACAATCAATTTACCGATCCTATTTCAAAACTTCGCACTCGAACGTTCGTTTTCTCTCTGTGCTTCGAGGGCTAGTTTCTTCACGCTTTCCTGTTCATAATCACTTCTTCTATCTGCCTGGATTGACATGCGTTTGCGCAATTTTGACCTATGAAAAAGTCTTTGTTACGTTGGGTCAAGAATAAATACACCTTGTCTACTACCATATTTCTTTTATGGCTGACCTTTTTCAATGAAATTGATCTTATCTATATTTTTCAATCACGAAAGGAAGTGGCAGGTTTAAAGGCTGAAGTGAAGCGAATGAAGGATGACAATGAAAAGGCAACACAGGCGCTGCATGATTTAACAACCAACACGTATTCACTTGAAAAATTCGCGCGTGAGAATTATTATATGAAGAGAGAGAATGAAGAGGTATATGTATTCAAGGAACGTCCCGAACCGGTGAAGCAATAATATATTTGTTCATGTCGTTGCTTTTGCAATAAACCTATCCAAAAGCTATGAAACATATTATTTTGTCAACCTGTTTTTTTCTGCTGTATATAAGCAACATTGCCTGCGGACAGCTGTCTGATTTATCCGCTAGACCAGATCTCAATTTGAAAGTTTATATCAATTGTAATTGGTGTTATCAAGATTTCTTGAGAACTCAAATTACGTGGGTCGATTTTGTGCAAGATCAGTTTGTGAGTGAGGTTGATTTGACCATTACAAGCCTGGTTACAGGAAGCGGAGGAACGGAGTTCTTATTACAGTTTGCAGGAAAACGTGAATTGTCGGGAATGACAGATACACTTTCACTGACTACGAATGCGATTAACACTGATAACGAAATCCGCGAATCGTTAGTTCGTAAGGTTAAGTTGGGATTAGTGCGTTATGCGGCTTGTGGTAAGGCTGGTGACTGTCTCGATATCAACAGCAATTCAGCTCAGGATAGTTTGGATGTTGGTATAGGCAGTAATCCGATGGAGGACCCATGGAATGCTTGGGTATTCAGGGTAAGCGCCAATGGTAATGTGGGTGCGCAAAAATCTATTCAATCCGGATCGTTCAATTCTTCGATTTCAGTGTCTCAAGTCAAGGAAACTCACAAGTTGCTTCTCAACATGAGTGCTCGATACAATGAACGACGATTTGATTATGGTGACTTTACAGAACGATTCACATTGCGCTCACAATCGTTGAATGCAACCTATGTACATTCTTTAAGTGACCACTGGTCTGCTGGAGTATTCGCAAGCGCAGAACGCAGTGATTTTAGTAATTATGACTTATTTCAAAACACGTCTGCAGCTGTAGAGTATAATGTTTTTCCTTATCGAGAGGCTCAAACAAAATCGCTTACTATGGTATATCGAGTCGGTTTTTCTTACTACGATTTTCAAGAGGAAACAATCTTCAATAAGAAGATAGATCGAATACCGGCTCATTCCTTTCTGCTTTCAACCACCTTCACCAAAGACTGGGGGCAACTTTCTTCAGGAGCAGAGGTGGCTAGCTTTTTAAATGACTTTGCGAAGAACCATCTTTTCTTTTGGTGTAATTACAGTGTCCGAATCTTCAAGGGACTATCAGCCAACTCTTCAGTAAACTTCAGTGTGCAGAGAGATCAGATTAATATTCGCTTAAATGGAGCGTCACAAGAAGAAGTCTTGCTGCAACAACAAGAACTGCAAACCGATTTTGAGTTCAGTGCCTTTATGGGGTTAAGCTATCGATTTGGTTCAATCTATAACAATGTGGTGAATCCGAGATTTGACTAAGTTTAATACGCATTGAGTGAGTAGTCCACCGCCGACAACTCCAGTTTACTTCACGTAGAGTCCTTCATTCGAGTGATCTAATCACCCAAAATTGCTCGCTTCATTCCAAGCCCATCGAAAGTGCCATAAACATCACTGCGAGGTCTTAGAACAGGCTGTCCTTTCGATTGTAGAAACTTTTCGATTGGATCTTCCAGAATTTGCAATGGCTGTGCTACGCCTTCTGCTACCATTTGTGCTGCATAGTCGCTATACACAGAGTAATCTTGCAAAGAGAAATTCTCTATCTCATATCCAAGTGCATCAAAAAAGGTGGTGGAATAGATGCTTATTTGTATGCGTGATTCGCGCAGCAACGAGTTAATGGATCTTTCCCGATCGACTATTTCGAATCCTTCCTTTGCCAAGTTGAAGTAATGCTCCTTATGCCTTTCAAGCGGATGCATTTTTATAATCCATTTCCAGTCAGGGTGCTTCGCCATGAAAGGTTTTATTCGGTGAGCATACGCCACATACTCTTCATGCATGTTCTTTTGAGCACAAATAACTACCTGATTAAACGGCTTCATGTGTGAAGGAGAGCTTTCGGGCTGCCACTGGTAATCGCCGGCTACTGCTATTTGTGAAGAATCAAATTCACATCCTTTAAGCAACTGCTCCTTCCAGTATTTTCCATAAACACAAATAGTATCAGGAAAGAACGCATTTTTGACAGCGTTTCTAAAGGTAGGTGAGTACTGATAGTACAGATCATTGCCGGAAATAAGCCCATGTTGCAATTCGATACTGCGAATGTTAAGCACTTTCAATGCTGCGATGAGCCCTTCATTATGATAGTGACTTATAAAAACTACGGATTTGACAGGCTGATGCTTCATTAGGTTGTAATAGAAGCGAAAGTCCTCATAGAAAACATGTAAAGCAGAAAGGATGTGTTTTCGCTCATTTTCAGTCCAGGTCTTCGTGCGCAACACCTTTTGCACAACAAGAGTAGTTTCTGACAACATTTCGATTTCCGCTTTATCGGGAAATGGATATTCCCTGGATAACTGATCAATAGATGCGTTGAAATGCAATTTCGGTTCGTGAGTGCGCGAAAGGACAGTTGCTCTTTCACTTTCGAAAAGACGAACTGCGCGTTCCATATACACGGAATGCCACTGGCCATGCTCGTCACACACAATGCGAGCAGGATCAATAAAGACAACCTCGTTTAAAGCGGTTTTTTTCTGTGCTCTATAGCGCAGCGCTTTTACGTGTAAGAGCGCTTTCTGAATGAAAACAGGAAGATGCAAGTAGTTCCTCAAAATGCGATTGTCTGCACCAGCCTGCTCATAGGTGAGCGCATGTTGAAACACCTTTAAGAAGGAAAATCGGTCACCACAATACATCGAACAATCGGCCAATTTCTTTTCGAAATAGGCATTGAGATGCTCGAATGATTGAATATGAATTTTTGAAGACACGCCTATTTGCCTGAATAGGGTTGCTCAACTGCAGACTTGAGGGCAGTCGCGTCAAACTTATTTCCCTCAATACCCTCAAACGATTTTATAATATTCCCATTCCACAAATAGAACAGCCCGGGAGTACTCGCATTGCTTCCCAAAACGGTCCAAAACTTTGGTATGTCGATAACCTGATAGGGCTTGTTAAATCCGGTTTCTTTCATGAACTCAGGAATTAGAAATGCTTCCTCATCCATAAATATAATGTAGGTATCAGGCAGTTTCATTTTGGCTGAAAGCGCCTTCAATTCCTTGGCTGTTTCACGGCAATGGTCACATCCTGGAGCAAAGAAGCAAACGAGCTTTTTACCCTCATCGAGATTAACCTTTTTGCCCCCGATGGTTTTGAATTCGGAGAATCGTGACTTCACTTTAGATGGTTGCGCCTCTTGAATCTTTACTTCTGAAGTGCTATCGGCAGGAAGTACAAGAGTTTTGGCAGTATCGGCAAAATTGCTACTTACAAGACTATCATAAGCATCATCCACAGAAGGCATAGATCCTTCTCCTTCTATTTCTGTGGATGTTTCGGTCTCAGTTACGCAAGGGCAAAATGGAAAAATGGCAAACATGGCGAAAGCTGAAACTGAATAGATGAACATTGGTACCATGAATCGATTCTTTCCTTTCTCATGCTCATTACTTGTCTTGTAGATATAGACAAGCAATCCTAGAGTAAGAACATTCTTAATAAATGCTTCCAGCGGAGTCATGGGAATTAGCTGACCAAAACAACCACAATTACCATTCATAGCGCCGTGCTTTACCATTTCAATGGAAAGATGCACACAAAATGCAACCAGCAAAAAAGCGGTAACCGGTATCACAAAACGCTTCAACCAATGGCGTTGCAGAATAGCAATTCCAATGGCAGCTTCTAGTGCGATGAGCAATCTAGAAAAATACGGGGCATCACACCAGTCGCATATTCCTAAATCGACAATCTGCTTTTCAAACATCCAGATGGGAAACATCTTCGATACAGCAGATACCAAAAAAAGAATGGAAACTACAACACGAGCTGTGATGGGTAGGTAGGCTTTCATAATGGTGATTGTGTAATTCTAGTCTGTAATATTTTCAAGTATGTATCAAGGAGTGCAAGGATAGCCTAAATGAATCGAACAAAAAGTTGTAGAACGCAAAAATGACTAAACAAATCGTTAAACCGAATAACCTAGTGAGCGATTGAATATGCCTGCGCTTTCTCATTCAATACAACCATTAATCTCTTCGACATATCGTTGAAGTATCGTTTGGTTCGATACCCGACGATCCACTCAATTCCCCGCACGGCATTTGTGAGAAACATTTCATCGGCAGCAAGAAGATTCTGTGGATTCAGGGTGCATTCATAAACCTTGATTTTGTTCTCGAGAGCGAGATTTATAATATTCATGCGCATGGTGCCGGCAACGCAACCATCTTCCAGCGTTGGTGTGTAAAGAACGCCATTCGAAACAATGAACAAATTGCTGGAGTTCGATTCAATAATGGATAGCTTATTATTTTGTATCAGGGCTTCATCCAGGCCTTTATCACGGGCATGAATCGCTGCCTGCACATACAGCTGACAATTCAGCGTTTTGAAGACAGAAAGTTTATTGATTTCCTTTTTGTAATCCGTGAAAATATCGACCATCCTTCCCGTCGCATTCAGCACAAATTCGTTGTCGGCAAGTGCTTCCGCCTCGATGAAATAGGTTATTTCGTCTTGCTTTGGCAAATAAAAACCGGTCGATTTTCTGTAGAAGGTGATGCGCATGCGACCTCCCTGTGTGATTTCATTTCGACTAAGCACCTCAAGGATTTGACTTCGCAAAAGATCTATAGTAAAGTCAGGCGGCAATTGAATTTTCAAGGCGTTTGCCGTTGAAATAACACGGGCAAAGTGGTTCTCAAGAAACAGAGCCTTTCCATTGACAATGCGCATGCTTTCGAAGAAACCATCTCCAAATCGAAACGCACGATTGTCTTTGGCAATGTGCGTTGCCGTATCGCTTACAAACTCACCTTTATGAAAGACATAACTCATGTGAAAGGTATGTTTAATCAAGTGTTTGAACAACGTCGAGCAATGCACTGTTAGTCGGAATCAAAATACCCCGAACACCAGCTTGATTAGCGCATTGCACATCGCGTTCCCGATCACCAATCATTACGCTTCTTGTTGGATCGAGGTTGTAGCGTGCCAGCGCGCGTTCCATTAAAAGACGCTCCGGTTTTCTTGATAGGGAATTTCCGAATTCCGGGTGATGAGGCGAGTAGAAGATTCGTTTGATTTCAACACCGTGTTCTTGACAAGTGTTGTGAAGCAGATCATGCATAGAAGCGACCATTTCATGACCGTACAGCCCCTTCGCGATTCCACCCTGATTGGTGATAACGAAGATGGAATAGCCTTTCGACTGCGCAAGTATAAGCGCATCCATTACCGTGGGAAGTATGATGAATTCTTCAAGTGACATTGTGTAGTCGCCCGGGTCGTGATTGATTACCCCATCACGGTCTAAGAATAGAGCTTTTTGTTTCATGTGGTCAGGGATTCCGTTTTTTTCGAACGTATGGTCAACCAAGCGATAACCAACGCTAAGAACATTAGAAAAGCCGCTGTAACGAAGGCCGCTCCGGGAAAATAGGTGTTGCCCGGAGATGTGAAATGGCTGAAAATACCGGCCATCATCAAGGGGCCAATGATGGAAGTAATACTTTGAACGCTTGTAATAATGCCTTGTAATTCGCCCTGCGCATTGGATGGAACCGATTCTGTCATGAGCGATTGAATCGCCGGCCCATTGATTCCACCCAGGCAATAGGGGAGAATGGCAATCATCATCCAAGTGCCGGTTGGAGCCAACCCAAAACCAAACATACCTACGGTGTATAGTGTAAGGCCAATGAGCATGGCATTCGAATTTCCAATTTTGGGATTCACCACTCGCACCAGAACTCCTTGAACGAATGCGACAATAATGCCGACAGTCATGATCGATATACCAATTGCGTTTTCCTCCCAGCCAAATTTTAGCATCGTATAATATTGCCAATTGGTCATAACAGCCTGTGCACCCAAATAGAGAAGAAAGAACACGAGTAAAAACCCGATAATGGTTTTATGCCGAGAGATATTTATAAATGCGCCTATCGGATTCGCTCGTTTCCACTCGAATGGGCGACGTCGATCGTGAGGCAATGATTCCGGTAAAATGAAATAGCCATACATCCAGTTGAGCAGCGAT
>JAIYBR010000145.1 GCA_027488435.1 Flavobacteriales bacterium | reverse complement strand
AGGTCATTTGTGCACCAGCCTTTGGATTGTTCATGATGCTCTGCACCGCCGATTTGGGCCTGTATTGATAAGCATTCACGCGGTCGGGCATACTGAAAATCTCATTCAAATTGTTGAGCGGATGAGCCAACCCGTCTGAGTATGTGTTCGCTCCGGAGTTTTTCATGTCTTCCGATTCTTTAACCATCTGATACCTGTTGGGATTACTTTGACTAACCTCTCCCCAATAGGTAGGTTGATGCATATGCCAGAGGTAGGTATAGTGCACCTGAGATCGAACATTATTTACACTAAAAAATAGGAATAGAGCAACTAATAGATTCTTCATTTCTCTGCTATCCATTTCGAATTTCTCTCTTTGTGTTTTAAAAGCACGGCAGATAATTCGCTACTTAAAAACGAAATCTTCTGCAGCTTCTTTCATCTCGCAAATTAGAAGTAAAAAATCTAAATGATGGTCAACTGAAATCAATTTCATTTATCCAAAAACTAGTTGAATAGAGATATTCAAATTAGTAAGGCATGGCGAGGTGCTCTGTAGCCAATGTAGTCCTTTTAAAAATTATCGAAACAGCGTCCTATACAAGTTCAGCTGAGAGCATCGGATCGTATTAATCCATGCGACGTTTCGGGTGTTCACTTATATTTGGTCGTTAGCGACGGCACCATCGTGCCGTCGCGAATGACCACCTATGACAACTTCTACTTTTTACGAAAAAGCAGCGAACTACACGTTGGCCAACGACTTGGTCACCTCACGTGATAGTGACCGAGAGCGATTTCTAGAGCGATTTCCATTAGAAAAGCTCGCATACATGACCATCGATGAGTATGTGGCAGGAAACGGACAAGATACCTTTTGCTATTGGCTTGAATTCAAAAAAATCGGAGCCGGTATTGGCGGCGGCAATGCCACTAAGTTTTGGATTTATCGGCCCAGCAATACAACAGACGATTCATTCGCTGTTGGTTATGGAACAAAAAAGGAATTGCTTCCCCGCTCAAAAGCGACTGAATATTTCCTGGACTTAAGAGCGAAACTTTTGAAAGCGCTCGACTATGCGAAAAACGATCAGGTTGAGCTCATCAAGGAACTCGAAGTACCGGTGTGGAATATGGTGCTTTTGAAAATTCTAACTCTTTACTTCCCCGACAAATTCATCCCTATCAATGCTCCCCAGGTTCTCATCAAATGTGCAAAGGCGCTTCATTTAGAGAATATTGAGTTGAAGGCGGATAACACCATTCTCATCAGCCATGCGTGTAAAATCGCGCTGCGAAGCGACGCCGCCTTCGCCAATTGGTCCAATGAAAAGCTAGGCCTTTTCATGTGGGAGAATTTTCATGAATCGACTAATGACAAGGCAGCAGACGGCCCGCAATATTGGCTCTATGCTCCGGGCGAAAAAGCCCGTCTGTGGGAAGAGTTCTATGAAGCAGGAATCATGGGCATGGGCTGGGACCGCTTAGGCGACTTTAATGAATTGAGCACTCGCGAAGACATTAAGAAAGCGTTGGTGGACATCCATGGTGGCGACGGTTCCAAAAAAAATGATGTAACAGCCATTGATGAATTTGTTCGTACCATGCGCATCGGCGATTACATCCTCGTGAAGAAGGGAGTGAGCGAGCTTTTGGGATATGGTATCGTTACCTCCGATGTCAAGTATGACAATACACGCTCAGAATATCACAACTACCGTGAGGTAGAATGGAAAGCGAAGGGCCATTGGCCGCTCGATTTCAATTTGGTCATTAAAACACTCACCGATATAACGAGATACAAATCTGAACAACCTGAATACACCTATTACTACCAACAATTACTTGGCATAATGCAAGACGCTTCCGCAAAAAAGACATCACCCACACCCGATCGCTTTCCACTGAATACCATCTTCTATGGTCCTCCGGGCACAGGCAAAACCTATCATACAGTTCAGCGCGCAGCCGAGATTATAGAAGGCCGCACAATCGACAACCATGCGGAAGCTCTCGACATTTTCAAGAAAAACCTTCACGATCGCATCGAATTCATAACGTTTCATCAGAATTACAGCTACGAAGATTTCATTCAGGGGTTGAGGCCGGACACAGAAAACGACCATCAACTTACGTTTGAGCGTAAAGACGGAATTTTCAAAATAATAGCAGATAAAGCGCTTCAAAACCTTATCGATTCAGAAAATGAACCCATTTCAAAGCGGTCCTTTGAAGAAGTGTTTCATGAATTTATAACCCCTCTTACAGAAGACGATGAGGAAATAGAGGTGGCCATGAAAAAAGCAAGCTATTTCATAACATCTGTTTCGAATAAATCCATTCACTTTCGAAAAGCCAGCGGCGGAACAGCACACTCACTGAGTATTGGCACACTTAAAAAAATGTATGTAGCAGAGACCGTTTTGGATATTCAAGGACTGAGTGCTTACTATTCTCCTCTATTGGAAGCACTGTTAGGACTGGGCCAACACAACAATGCTAAAAACGAAAAGGTTCAACGCAAGAACTACGTCATCATCATCGATGAAATCAATCGAGCCAATATATCGCGCGTATTCGGTGAATTGATTTCCCTGATAGAACCCGACAAGCGATCGCATGGTTCCATTCCGCTGGAAGCCAAATTGCCTTCCGGCGACACGTTTATGGTTCCATCCAATTTGTTCATCATCGGAACGATGAACACTGCCGACAAGTCCATTGCGTTGTTGGATATCGCGCTTCGCCGTCGCTTCGAATTTGAAGCCATGTATCCGAAATATGAAGTGGATGGCCGTCCAATTTCCGATGCCGGAATTTTACGAAAGATCAATGAGCGCATCATCGATACTAAAGGACATGATTTTCAAATTGGCCATGCCTATTTCATGAATAGCCAAGAGAGCTTGATGCAACGCATGAACAATCGGGTGATTCCACTATTACTCGAATATTATATGAACGACGAAAAAGAGGTTCGCACCATCCTGCAATCAGCCGGACTTCAAACTGATGCACATGCATGGCCCTTGCGTGTAATAGAATAAAATGACGCATCTCTTCGAATATCAGAATAAGGAAACTTTCAATGGATCGATGGATGCATTGGAAACTTTTCTGGATTCCGTTTGGTCGAAACGGGAGCGTTTCGCGCAGCCGGAATCGGAAGAAGATTCCCTGTTAGAAACGCAGCGATTTCTGCAATTCATCCATAAGACAAAGGAAATCAAGTCGAATAAATACATCGGGGTCATTCAATTCGAAGGAGAGCGCATTCAATTACATCCGAAATTATTCTATCAAGCCGGCCAACAACCCTCTGAAGATGGACAAGCCCAGATACAAAATCATATTTTGTGGTGGTTGAGTTATTGTCGGAAAATTAAATTTCCGAATTATCAGACCGCATTAGGTCAATCCAAAAGCGATTTCTTGGAGTTGATTATTTACCTATTCTCGAAATACACGCGGGAACTACTCCATAGCTCCGTGTACCGCAGGTATGAAGAAGAGAGCGACGAACTCACTCACGTAAAAGGACGCATCAACACCAATCGTTATATTGCTCGTAACCTGAGTCGGGCGCATTGGCATAAGATCCATTGCACCTTCGATTCGTTCAATGTCGACAATCAGTTCAACAGAATCATCAAATACGTGGCCTCCCTCCTATTCAACGTAACCCAAGAACAGGAGAATAAGAAATTCTTGAGAGAAATACTGTTCCTGCTCGATGAAGTTTCGGATGAGCGTGCTACGGCCGAGCATTGCGATCGCATCCACTTCAATCCAATGTTCAGTGCCTTCGAAACCGTGCGAGATTACTGCAAGTTATTCTTGAGCAGCAGCGTTTCCTTCAACTACAAAAACGAGCTAAAGCTATTCGCCTTTTTGCTGCCAATGGAGTATGTATTCGAAGACTTCATCTACGGATTTATTGAACGGGAACTTAGCGAGGTTAAAGTGAAAGCGCAACGCAGCGACACCTATTTGGATGAAGAGCATACATTCATGCTTAGACCCGATTTATGGATCGAGACACCGGAGAAAAAATTCATTGCCGATACGAAATACAAGATCATATACAGCGACACGACCGACCCGAAAGGAGGCATATCTCAATCTGATATCTATCAAATGATCACGTATGCCATGCGCTTTAACGTCAGTGAAATCAAATTACTCTATCCGACCACTATAAACACGGAATCACTCGGAAGCAAGCAGATCGTTGTTCGCGACGCCATCGCGGGTAATCATCCTATTCAAATAACGGCGCATCAAATCCCTATTATCAATCAAAATTTGATGAACAGTCCCATCAATCGCCAAGCCCGAATAAATGAACTCTTTGAAGAAACCCGATTGGAGCTGAAACATGCCCTGGAGAAGTGTTTTGGAAGTTCCGGCAATGTTCGTTTTGAAAATGTTTTGATTGACTGGAATTAGAAAATGAAAAAAGGAGGTATCGCATTAAAGCAATACCTCCCTTCTTGACTCAAATTACGCAAACAATACTTCTATTATTCGCGAATTTTAATGCCTTTTAGCAGCTTCGATGTGTCGAGGATCAGCATCAATATCTGCATCCTCTCGATCACTGGGAGACTTACTTGAAATTTTGGATTTTACAGCATCTACGTCCTCTCTTTTACTTGCAGAGCTAGTTGCAAATCTTGATTTTTCAGAAGGAGCATCCTCTCTTTCGCCCTGAGGCTTACTTGCCATTTTGGTTTGCAGGTCTTTGATGACGGTTGTTACTTCTTCCTTGGTTTTTCCAATCTTTTTTGATATTGTAGCAAGCAATTCATCTTCACGACCTTCCGAATAGACCAAGTCCAAATCGCTAAGTGCTACATACTTTTGCTTGATTTCTTTTTTCAATGCGCTCCAGTTTTCCTTGATTTTTAATTTCGTTTCCATTATTTTATGTTTTAAATGTTAGCGCAATCTACATTTCACGTAACACCATGTAGAACGACTTGAAGCAGCAGAGTGTATGACCTTTGAGATAGCTTTGCCTGTCTGATTTCAAAACTCCGAGTAGAGTCTTTGCGTGATGGGGGTTGGATGGACTTCAACCTAGCAAGCAACCTTTTTAACCACAATGACGCCGAGAAGGCAGAGAGAGTTGGCACATGCCAACCCTCTGCACTTTCCAACAAGCTACAGGCCCCAGTCTAACCGCGAAGTCGCCAAGAAACCAACGAGCAATGGCACTCCATGGCATCGAATACCGGATATCGAAGATGCCTATAAAAATTGTATTTGCCTCAGGCGGGTCATCCCAGCCCAAGCCAGACGTTTAACCTACATCTGCCTGCTCCCTTCGCAACCACCCCGACAGCCCATACAAAGGGATGTTTTCCATCCATTGCTGGTGCTTGTAAGGCCTAAGTGATGTGCGCAAACACACTTCCGGACTATATGATTTGGCGTATACGTTCAAGCTGCGCGAGCGCACGTTATCGGATGACTTTACTTCCAGTGGGATGATCTTGCCATGAATGGACAGCAGAAAATCCACCTCTGCATCTGCATTTTCGGGCCTCCAGTAGTATAGCTGTATACCCTGTGAAACCAATTGCTGCAGTGCATATTGTTCGGCCATTACCCCCTTGAACTCTGTAAACAGGCGATCATCATCCAATACAATAGCCGGGGGCAGTTGAGCCATGGCTCCGAGCAAGCCACAATCGTGCAGGTAAATTTTGAAGTCGGCCCATAACGCGTAGGCATCCATGGGCCATGCCGATTTACTGACGCGCGTTACTTTGTGAATGAGCCCGGCATCTTTCAGCCATTCAATGGCAAGCTCAAAGTCTTTAGCCCTTGCGCCTTTTCGCAGAAGGCTATACATATATTTGGAGTTCTCTTTGGCAAGCTGTCCAACTATCGACTGCCACACCATGCGAATTCGGGGAAGTTGCTCGATGGGTGCGTGCTTCGAAAAATCGTTTTCGTAGGCCTGCAAAATACTTTCTTGAATAGAACGCGCCTCTTTCAAGTCGCCTCTCATTCCGAAGTTCACAGCCACCTCGGGCATACCGCCAACCAGCAAGTAGTTCTTAAGAAATCCAACAAGTTCCTGTGCAACCGGCTCTTGTTGTTCCCAATTGCAGTTCATGAGAACCTCGGCCCATTTCTCATTACCGGTTACGTGCAAAAACTCTATAAAATCGAATGGGTGTAGTTGCAGAAAATCGACCTTACCCACCGGAAATGACACCCCCCGATGCAAAGCTACCCCTAGCAGTGAACCTGCAGCTAGAATAGGAAATTCGGGCGTATTCTCATGAAAATACTTTAACGCCGTAAGCGCCTTCGGACAAGCTTGAATCTCATCGAAGATGATGAGCGT